>NZ_JAGFIP010000060.1:0-502 GCF_017582705.1 Paenibacillus sp. F411 | reverse complement strand
AACCTGCGGCCTTCGGGTTATGAGCCCGACGAGCTACCGAGCTGCTCCACCCCGCGTCATTAAATTATATGGTGGAGGCTGAGGGGATCGAACCCCCGACCCTCTGCTTGTAAGGCAGATGCTCTCCCAGCTGAGCTAAGCCTCCATATATCATATAAAGAAAGTGGTGACCCGTAGGGGATTCGAACCCCTGTTACCTCCGTGAAAGGGAGGTGTCTTAACCCCTTGACCAACGGGCCTTATTTCCATGTAAACCTGTCTGGCGGAGAGAGAGGGATTCGAACCCTCGAGACGCTTTTGGCGCCTACACGATTTCCAATCGTGCTCCTTCGACCAACTCGGACACCTCTCCATGTGGCTCCCCGAACAGGACTCGAACCTGTGACAACTCGATTAACAGTCGAGTGCTCTACCAACTGAGCTATCAGGGAATATGTAATGCACGCTTGGCGGCGTCCTACTCTCCCGGGACCCTGCGGTCCAAGTACCATCGGCGCTGGAA
>NZ_JAGFIP010000006.1:0-219223 GCF_017582705.1 Paenibacillus sp. F411 | reverse complement strand
GGAGCGGAGGGAAGAGGGAGGCTGGAGAAGCGGAGCGCTCGCCTTTGTCCCCGGATTTCATCCGCCAAGCGGTATGAACAAGAAATCTGGGGACAACAGCGATCGGAAGCCCCCTCTTCC
Organism: Paenibacillus sp. F411; assembly: GCF_017582705.1. Taxonomy (NCBI): domain Bacteria; kingdom Bacillati; phylum Bacillota; class Bacilli; order Caryophanales; family Paenibacillaceae; genus Paenibacillus; species Paenibacillus sp. F411. The sequence continues at coordinate 219,103 of NZ_JAGFIP010000006.1, read as the reverse complement.
TGCAGCGACCACGCCTTCGTTGGCGGATGCACCATCTTTTGCGTTTTCAGTGGCCTCCGCTGAGCGTGAGGGTTTTTTTGCAGCAGTAGATGTTCATGGAAATAAAATTCCTTCTAAATTCCTGTCGGCAAGCAGGAAGATGGGCTGCGTGTGGCAAATTTAATAGATAAACGTCAAAAACGGTCGAGGAATGTCTATCTTTGGTCTAATAAGGGGGAAGAACACAGTGCAGCTGCAGCACAATGATATTATTCTTTTTCAAGGTGACAGCATTACAGATGCAGGCAGAAACCGCAGTGAGTCCAGTAGCTTGGGGACAGGCTATCCACTGCTTATCTCGGCGCTGACAGGTCTGAAGCATCCGGAGCTGAACCTGCAGTTCCTGAATCGGGGCATTAGCGGGGACCGCGTCGTGAACCTGCAGGAGAGATGGCAGGGAGATTGCCTGGAGCTGAAGCCGACCTGGGTGTCGGTATATATCGGGATTAATGATTGCTGGCGCCGATACAGCAGACAGGATGAAACGCCGGCGGCGGCTTTCAAAGCGGGCTACAGGGAGCTGCTGGAGCGGACGCAGGAATCACTGGGAGCCAAGCTGATTTTGATGGAGCCGTTTGTGCTGCCTGTGCCGGAGGATCGCCGCGCTTGGCGCGAAGATCTGGATCCCAAGATCCATGCTGTGCGGGAGCTGGCCGCCGAATTCCAAGCGCTGCTCGTTCCGCTGGACGGTCTATTCAACGCGGCAGCTGCACGCCGGGAGCCGGCATACTGGGCGCCGGACGGCGTTCATCCATCACCGGCTGGCCACGGGCTGATCGCGAAGTCCTGGATGGAGACCATGGGCATTCTCTAGAGGTCAATGACTTGATTTTTGTGTTTTTTTGAGCTTATGCTGGAATGCGTTAAAGTGACGCAAAAAAAAGTATTGACTCCCCCTTCTAAATCCGATAGGATTACTTGTAATAAAAAGAGATCAGTCATATTGAGGGGGAGAACCAGCATGAATGTTAAGAAACCATGGGTGAAGCTGTCCGGCTTGCTATTGTCGGCAGTGATTCTCACAACGGGCTGCGGACAAGATTCCGCCGGCGAAAGCAGAGGCTCCAGAGCAGACATTGAGAATCTGCCAGCAGCCATTGCAGAGAAAGATGATATGAAGCTTATGATCATCCGCAAGATCGGCGGAGATGATCACACAGCACAGTTTTTGGCGGGTGCGAAGCAGGAAGGTGAAGCACTTGGCTTTAAGGTAGATACCTTTACAGCGAATAATGATGCAGCTAAATTCCATGATGCGGTTGCTCAAGCGGCTGGTAACGGCTATGATGGTATCGTATTGTCTCATGGTGACGACCCTGCTACCGTGGAGGATGTCAAGGCTCTTGCTGCTAAAGGGATTCCGGTTGTAGCGTTTGACTCGGTACCGGAGCTTGCAGAAATCGAGGGTGTAACTGTGACTTCCCAGGATGATGAGACACTGGCCAAGCTGTCGCTGGATCGCCTGGTAGAAGAGCAGGGCCCTGACGCTAATATCGTCTATCTGTGGGTAGATGGATTCCCGCCAATGGTTCGCCGGAATGCGGTATATCAAGAAACCCTGAAGAGCAATCCGGGCATCAAAGAGATTGAACGCTTTGGCGTAGCGAGCAGCGATACTTCTATAGAAACACAGAATGCTGTAGCGGCTATGCTGACGAAGCATCCGAAAGGCGAGATTGACGCAATCTTCGCGACTTGGGACGCCTTCGCGATTGGCGCTGCAAGAGCGATCAATGAAGCCGGACGCAATGAGATCAAGATCTACGGCATCGACGTATCTAACGCGGATCTTGAAATTATGCAGAAGCCGGACAGCCCATGGACAGCTACGGCTGCGGTGGATCCCAAGACCATCGGCGCGGTGAATGTACGTTTGCTGGCGAAGAAGCTGGCCGGTGAAGAGACGCCTTCCACGTACAGCCTTCCCGCCACACTGATTGACCAGGCGAGCCTGGCAAAGTCTGAGGAGCCTGTGAATATGAGCAGTCTTGCGAATTTGATTCCTGGCTGGGGAACCAGCACGGATTTTGAAGAGGACTGGATGAAAGCCTTGAAAGAAGTTTACGGTAATTAATATGCCGCCCGGCGCTCTTATCCAATAGGATAGGAGCGCCCATTTTAATGAGGGGAGAAGGTGAATCATCATGTCAGGCACCCGTCTGTCTGCCGAACCGCAAAGGAAGGATACGGCAGCCCCGTTGCTGGAGATGAAGGGCATCTCGATTTCATTTCCGGGAGTAAAGGCGTTATCGGATGTGAATTTTGAACTGCAGGCCGGAAGAGCCCATGCGCTGATCGGCGCGAATGGAGCCGGCAAATCCACCCTGATGAAGATTCTGGCAGGTGCGTACAGCCACTATAAGGGTGAGATTGTGGTGGAGGGCAGCAAGGCTGTCATTGCTTCACCGCGAGATGCTAAGGATCTCGGCATTCAGGTTGTGTATCAGGAGGTCGATACGGCTCTGATCCCGAATCTGACTGTTGCCGAGAACATTATGCTGGAGTCTATGGTACATAGCATGAAGGGAAGCCATGTCATCCGCTGGCAGGCACTGCACGAGCAGGCGCAGGCCGCACTTGCGCGGATGAATGTCTATATCTCCACACGAAAGCTCGTACAGGAATTGACCCTGGCGGAGAAGCAAATGGTGCTGATTGCCCGTTCGGTGATCAAGCAATGCCGCATTCTGGTGCTGGACGAGCCGACAGCACCGCTGAGCCGCAGCGAAACAGATCAGCTCTTCAAGCTGGTGCGCAAGCTGAAGGGAGAAGGCGTCAGTGTCATCTTCATCTCCCATCGTCTCCCGGAGTTGTATGAAATCTGTGACGATATTACGATTCTCCGAGACGGTCAGCGGGTAACCTCTGATGTCATCCACAACCTGACCCAGGAGGAGATCGTCGAGCATATGCTGAATGCCCGGATGGAGCAGCAGTTTCCGCTTCGCAAGAAGGTGAAGGGGGAGGCTGCCTTGACCGTCAGTCATTTGTCCGACCGCGAAGGCAAGGTCAGTGATGTAAGCTTCACGATGCACCAGGGAGAAATTATCGGCCTGGCCGGACTCGTTGGTGCTGGGAAGACCGAGCTGTGCCGGGCCTTGTTCGGGGCTGCCAAGCATTCCGGCGAGGTGGTGCTGAATGGCCGCAGGCTGCGGATTTCAACCCCGCACGATGCAGTGCGCCAGGGGCTGGCGCTGGTGCCGGAGGAACGGCGGCGCGAAGGCATTTTTGTCGAGGAATCGGTATCCGTGAATCTGACGGCAGCGATGCTGTCGAGGTTCTGCCGGTGGGGCTCCTGGATCAGCTTCAAGAAGGAGGCGCAGTCCTCCGAGATGATTATCGACAGCCTGGGGATCAAGACCCCGGGCGGCCATACGAAGACGGGGAGCTTGTCCGGCGGCAATCAGCAGAAGGTAGCCATCGGCAAGTGGCTGCTGGTAGATGCCGATGTTTACATGTTCGATGAGCCGACCAAGGGAGTGGATGTCGGCGCGAAGCGGGACATTTTCGAGCTGGTGGCGGAGCTGGCGGCACGCGGCAAATGCGTGCTGTACGCTTCCAGTGAGCTGTCCGAAATCATGGGCATTTCCGACCGGGTCTACGTCATGTATGACGGCCGGATTGTCAAGGAGCTGGAAACATCGAACAGCAGCGAGGAAGAGCTGCTTCTGTATTGCACTGGAGGGGGATTAACGACATGAATACATCAGCGGGTGCCCGGAACAAGCCGGCACAGAGCGCATTTGATTTTTTGTACAAATATGGAACCTTGATCACGGTCGTCGTGCTGATTGCGGTATTCGGCCTTTTGAACGAGAACTTCCTCAGCTCGGGAAACGTCATTAACATTCTGCGCTCAATCTCCATTGTGACCATTATTGCCGTGGGATTGACGGTATCTCTCGCGGTTGGGGGCTTTGATCTCTCCGTCGGCTCTACAGCCTCGCTGGCCAATGCGCTGGTCATTTCCTTCTTCGTCTGGCACGGGCAAAATATAGGCGTCGGCATCGTGCTGACACTGATCTTCTGTCTGGTGGTCGGCGTGATTAATGCGTTTCTCGTCATTAATTTCAAAATTCAGGATATGCTGATGACGCTGGCCACGATGTTCGTGTTTCAGGGCGTCGCCTTAACCTATACACGGGGTGCTACCGTATCGCAGAACATGATTATGCCAAGCGGTGAGTACGCTGAGGGCCGAATTCCCGGATTATTCGAAAAAATCGGCCAAGTGCCATGGATCATCGTTATCATGCTGCTCGTCGTGGTCATCGTGCACCTGTTCCTGACCTACACCAAGCACGGCCGCTACATGTACATGATCGGCGGCAATCGTGAGGCTGCCGAGCTGTCCGGCATCGCGGTCAGCCGGTACCGGCTGACGGCGTACCTGCTTTCGGCACTATTTGCTGCCATCGGCGGAATCATCCTGGGTGCCCGCGTTATGAACGCGGAGGTCAATGCAGGCGGTCCGTATTTAATGGATGCTGTAGCGGCCGCCTTTATCGGCTATTCCGTGCTTGGGTCCGGCAAACCGAATGCGCTGGGAACCTTTGTCGGCGCTGTGCTGATCGGGATTCTGCAGAACGGCCTCATTATGATGTCGGTTCCTTACTACGCTATGGATATCGTGAAGGGCTCCGTGCTGGCGCTGGCGCTTGCGGTGACGTATTACAAGAAGAAGCATTAAAGAGATCAGGCCGTCTTTTCCAGAGACGGTCTTTTTGCCGTCTTTTTACACATCTCTGCGGTAAGAGATTTAGCTGCCGGTCATTGACGGCTGGGAGCGGTATTCATTATGCTAGGAGAAGCTGACATGAATGCACAGCATTTTGTTGAAAGGGGATCACCGTGAGAAAGACGACCTTTGTACAGCCGGACCCTCAGAGCTGGCTGCAGACCTTCCATTTTGCATTTCCTATCAGAATCCGTTACTGTGAGACCGACATGCTCGGACATGTGAATAACGTGAGCTATTTCATGTACTTCGAACAAGGGCGGATTGAATATTTTGAGCATTTGGGACTGACGGAGGAGCTGTTTAGCCAAAAGGCGGTTTCTGTGGTTGCAGACCTGGAGTGTCAGTATCTGGCACAGCTCTATCTGAAGGATCCGCTGATGCTGCATGTGAAGGTAGCGGAGATTGGCCGCTCCTCCATGGACGTGCAGTATGCGGTGGTGGTTGAGGATCAGCTGAAGGCGGCCGGACGTGGAACCATCGTGCTGATCGACACCGAAAGCGGCAAGAGCAAGCCGGTTTCGGAGCATGCCCGGAAGATCATTGAACACTTTGAAGGACGAGCCCCGGCTTAAAGAGACCTCCCGGAAATTGATCATGGAAAGGATGCGTTGTGATTGTTACAAGTGCGATTCGGAATTATTGGAACCAACTGGATTACAGAACGTTTTATTCAGGCCGCGATGGAGAATGACCGGTTTACCTTGACTGCCGTGTACTCCCGGACAGCGGAGAAGGGTTCAGAGTTCGCTTCGAAATATGATCCTCGTCCGGCGGTATATACAGACATCTCGGAAATGGCTGCGAGCCCCGATGTGGATGCGGTGTATATCGCGAGTCCCAATTCGTTTCACGCAGAGCAGGCCATTCTGTGCATGAAGGCAGGCAAGCATGTGCTGTGTGAGAAGCCGCTGGCTTCTAATACTGCCGAGGTTCAGGCGATGGTGGATGCTGCCCGGAACAGCAACGTGCTGCTCATGGAGGGCATGAAGTCCACACAGATGCCGAATTTCAAAGCGGTTCGCGATCATTTGTACAAGCTGGGGCGTATTCGGCGTTATGTGGCTTCATATGGCCAATATTCTTCGCGCTATGATGCTTTCCTTGCAGGCACGGTGCTCAATGCGTTCAACCCGCAGTTCTCCAACGGCTCGCTGATGGATTTGGGCGTGTACTGCATCTACCCGGCGGCTGTGCTCTTCGGCAGACCGGAGTCCATCAAGTCGGAAGGGATTCTGCTCTCCTCCGGTGTGGACGGTGAGGGAAGCCTGCTGCTGCGCTATCCGGAGATGGATGCCGTGATCATGCATTCCAAGATCAGCGACTCCTATTTGCCGGCCGAAATCCAAGGCGAGAACGGGACGATGGTCATCGACAAAATCAATCAGCCGTACAACGTCAAGATTCATTACCGCGACGGCACGATTGAAGAGATCACACAAACCCAGACGCATGAGTCCATGTACTATGAGCTGGATGAATTTATCGACGTGCTGGAAGCCGGCAAGCGGGAGAGTGAGATCAACTCGCATGAGGCCTCCATCATTACCGCGGAAATCGCGGAGGAAGCAAGGCGCCAGATCGGTCTGGTGTATCCTGCCGATCAGCAGGCCGCAGACAAGTAAATTATGAAGTAAAGCCGCTGATGGCGCTTACCTGCGTCAAGCGGCTTTTTTGTGTGTAAAAAATGGACGATAATGACAATCTATTCTCTATGCACTCAAATTTTGTATGGATATATGACAAATGTCATCCCTTGTTCTTGACGTTTATGACTGTGGAGCATGACAGGTCTTCACTATAATGTAAAGTAGAAAAGTATGCTGTGGAACCTTGGATCCCGGCTGCGCTATATTTTGAGGAGGAATTCATCATGGCTCAGGCTAATTCACTGTCCCATCTAAAGAAAAATGTCGCTCCCTACGAAAATATTGATACGAAGGCCAGCATTCGGCAGCTCATCAATACGCTGCTTCCATTGGTCGTCCTATGGTATTTGGCCTATCTAAGCCTGTCGGTATCGTACTGGCTGACACTGCCGATTGCTATGGTAGCGGCCGGCTTCGTGGTTCGTACCTTTATCATTTTTCATGACTGCTGCCACCAATCCTTCTTCAAAAGCCGCCGGGCCAATGAAATACTAGGCACGATTACCGGTGTCATCACGCTCTGTCCTTACCAGCAATGGAAAACAACACATTCCATCCACCATGCAACGAGCAGCAATCTCGATAAGAGAGGCATCGGTGACATTTGGGTGCTGACCGTAAGTGAATATGAGCAGGCCTCGTTCTGGACGAAGGTTCGTTACCGTATTTACCGGAATCCGCTGGTTATGTTTATCTTGGGACCGATCTTTATCTTCGTGATTGACTACCGCTTTAACCGCAAGGAAGCGAAGCGCAAGGAACGGATCAGCACGTACATTACGAATCTTTCTCTGGTTGGATTGTATGCATTGCTGTGCTGGGCAATCGGCTGGGAAGCGTTCCTGCTGGTGCAGGGTCCGGTCTTCCTGTTCTCCGGGATGATGGGCATCTGGCTGTTCTACGTACAGCACCAGTTTGAAGATACGTACTATGAGCATGATGAGGAATGGAGCTATGTGAACGCAGCGGTGGAAGGAAGCTCTTACTACAAGCTGCCGAAGGTGCTGCAATGGATTACCGGTAATATCGGCTTCCACCATGTGCATCATCTGAGCCCGAGAGTGCCGAATTACAATCTGGAGAAGGCGCATAATGCCACACCTCCCCTGCAAAAAGCAACGACCATCACGATGCGCACCAGCTTCAAAGCGCTCAGCTTCCGTCTATGGGATGAGGAAGCAAAGCTGTTCATCAGCTTCAAGGAGCTGCGGCAGCGCCGGCGGCAGAAGCAGCTGGATTCCGAGCGTGCGGTTACGAAGCTGAAGACAGGCACGAATTAAGACGGTAAACCTTGAATATCATTCATAACAAACGGTGGAATATGTTACTATATAAGATGATCAAGATGCGAAAAGGTGGGCGCCCAATGCAAAAGTGGTACCAGATTTTCCAGAAAAACACGGGGCTAAATCCTTACGTGTGGGTCGTCTTTTATATTCTGCCGTTTTATTTTATTTTCCGTTCGACCTCGACCTATCAGATTGTTATCGGTATTGTCATGATTTTGGCGTTCTTCTGCTGCTACGTGCTGTCGTTTCAGGCCAAGGGCTGGTTGATTTATTTCTGGACGAGCGTGCAGATTTTAATTTCGGTTACGATGTCTTTGCTCTTTGGCTATGTGTATTTCTCTTTATTTCTGGCCTTTTTCATCGGGAATATCCGGAACCGGGCCGGCTTCTTCACGCTGTACACCATCCATCTCATTGCTACGATTCTGACGGTCAACTACGGCTTTGTCTCCAAAAACCCGTTCTTTATCACGCAGCTGCCGTTCGTGCTGGTCAGTGTCGTAGCTGTGGTGCTGCTGCCGATCACGACGTTTAACCGCAACAACAATGACCGCCTGCAGGTTCAGCTGGAGGATGCTAACAAGAAAATTTCCGAGCTCGTCAAGCTGGAGGAGCGGCAGCGGATTGCAAGAGACCTTCATGATACGCTGGGACAGAAGCTGTCCTTGATCGGATTGAAGAGTGATCTCGCCGGCAAGCTGGTCATGAAGGATCCCGGCAGGGCTCAAGAGGAGATTCAGGATGTGCGCCAGACCGCGAGACTGGCCTTGAAGGAGGTCCGGGAGCTGGTCACCCAGATGAGGGGGACGCGGCTGGTGGATGAGATGTTCCGGATTCGGCAGATTCTCAAGGCGGCGCAGATTGAGCTTCATCTGGATGGAGATGCGGAAGACATCAATCTGTCATTGATGAACGAAAATGTACTGAGTATGTGCCTGAAGGAAGCAGTGACGAATATTGTCAAGCATAGCACTGCCCGGGAATGCTGGATCAGCGTCAAGCCGAATGCAACCGAGCTGGTTGTGTCCGTGCGGGACAACGGTGTCGGGTTCTCAGGCGAGAGAGCTTACACCCGGGGAAATGGCCTGCGCGGCATGTGGGAGCGGCTGGAGTTCGTAAATGGAAGTATGGACATCAAGTCGGACCATGGGACCCTGCTTACACTGAGGGTGCCTCAGGTGTTGAAACAGCCCGGGAAGGAGGCAGGGATATGATTACGGTCGTCATTGCAGAAGATCAGAGGATGCTGCTGGGAGCACTGGCTTCGCTTCTGGATCTGGAGGAGGATATGCAGGTAGTGGGAACGGCTGGTAACGGAGAGGATGCGGTCAAGCTGGTGCATCTTCGTCAGCCGGACATCTGTATTATGGACATTGAAATGCCTCTGAAGAGCGGACTGGAAGCCGCCGAGGAGCTGCGGGGGCAAGGCTGCAAGATTATGATTCTGACAACCTTCGCGAGACCGGGGTATTTCGAGCGTGCCCTGAAGGCAGGAGCCCATGGCTATCTGCTGAAAGACAGTCCCAGTGAAGAGCTGGCTACGTCGATCCGAAGCATTATGCAGGGTCGCCGGATCTATGCGCCGGAGCTGGTGGATGAAGCGTACGGGGAAGAGAATCCGCTGACCCCGCGGGAGAAGGAAGTGCTGGGGCTGATCGCTGACGGCAAGAACACGAAGGAGATCGCCAGCGAGCTGTTTCTGACGACCGGCACAGTCCGTAATTATATCTCGGTCATTCTGGATAAGCTGGGTGTCAGCAACCGGATTGAAGCCATTACACGCTTTAAGGAAAAAGGCTGGTTCAAGTGAAGCCTCCCCTGAAGAAGTGAGCGGCATCCTATATAAGAGCAGGTCTGCAGGATAAACCGGGCGGACGCTGCTCTTTTTAATGTGGGTTGAGAAAGTGAGCTACATGCTCCTGGAGAGCACAAGCGCACCGTATGCAAAAGCAGCCAGGATGACGAGGGCCGGATGGAGCTTGCGAATGTTCATCGCCCAGAAGGCTGCAGCAGCAATGCCAAGGCTCTGCAGCAGGCCGATGGAGGCCGCAGAGCTTTGGGCCATCTGCCAGGTCAGCACGGCCATCATGATGGCGATCACTGGCTGAACGAGCAGGGTCATGCCCTTGACGACCGGTGAGGTCCGGTGCTTCTGCAGCACCTTCAAGAGGATGATGAGCGCTGCCGCAGATGGAACCACGGTGGCCGTAAGTGCAGCGGCAAAGCCAACCCAGCCGGTCACCCCATATCCCACGTAGGCCGCGATCTTGGTGGCAATCGGACCAGGCAGTGAATTGCCGAGCGCGAGCATATTGGAGAACTCGTAATCACTCAGCCAGCCCCGCTGCGCCACAATATACTCATACATAAGCGGGATGGATGCCGGGCCGCCGCCATAGCCGAGGACGTTGGACACCAGAAAGCTTATAAATACCTGAAGCCATTCCAAGGCTATTCCTCCTTCCGTGCTGCTCGCTGCCGCTTCCAGCGGGCGAGGAGCTTGTAGTGCATAGCCCCGTAAGCCAGAAACAGCATAATGACGACGGCGGGGTGAAGCTGGATCTGCTGCAGCAGCAGAAAGGCAATGATAAAAGAGAGACTGCCGGCAGCAAGGCCAAGTCCCTTGACGGCCTTTTCCCCGAATTCATAGGCCATGGTGCCGAGCATAACGGCGATGACCGGGGTCACGCCCGCAATCATGCCGGCAATGATGCTGGAGCTGCTGAGCACCTGGACGGCCGAGAACAGGGCAATCATGGCGAAGCAGGTCGGCAAAATATGTGACAGTACAGCGATGATTGCACCCGGGGTCTTTTTTTGCTGGTAGCCAAGGTAGGCGGCCATCTTAGTAGCGATGGGTCCCGGAAGAGCGTTCGCGAGTGCCAAGGTTTCTCCGAACTCATCGAGGCTCAGCCATCCGTAACGGACGACAGCCTCATGGCGGATCAGCGGAATGACCGAGGGCCCACCCCCGTAGCCCAGAATCCCGGTTCGAAGCATGGCCAGACTTAGCTGTATATATACGTTAGAGTTTGATTTCACCGCAAAAATTCCTTTCTGTATCCTCTAATTTCATGAACCATTGCCGCACACGCTCTACCTCATCCTGCTCCATGCCCAAGATCTTTCCGTCATATTGGCTCGACAGCAGGCTGACATGGAACGAGCGCAGCCTGCGCTTACGCTGAGCACGGGTGCTTCTCACGGTGAAGCTGACGACCTGCGGCCGCCGGACATAACGAGTATGGCGGGCGAGCCGACGTGTACGGAGCGTGAGTTGTTTTTCGTGCAGCGACATACCAGCATCGCGGAACGCCCAGATCGCGTGAAGCAGGGACAAGGGCAGCAGCAGCAGTGACCACAGGCCGAGATCCTCAAAGATCCAGATGCATCCGGCACTCAGTGCTGCTGCAAGCATCGCATCAGATCTTATATAAAGCCACAGTGCCCGGCGGGGAGGCGTAGTATCTATAGTCTGGGCTTGAAACTGGGGCACGATGCTGTTCATCAGGCTGTTAACCTCGCTGAGCCGAAGCATCGGATGGAGGACAAGCTGCTTGTCGTCACCTGAGGTCAGGACGTGAAGCCTTACTTCACTGTAACGGAAGGGCTGGCGCAGCAGTCCCTCCTTGACGGTGACGGCTTGTACGCGCTCTGGAGAGAAAATCAGCTCCTTTCTCTCCAGCAGCCCACGGGTGACGACGATTTGACGTCCAGCGCGTTCTACCGTAAACCCGGCGTACTGCACTGTGTAGAGAATGGCCGACAGCAGCCAGGCCAGGATGAATGCAGCTGCGGCGGCGGTGATCCAGCTTCCGGACAAGAGCTGACCGGCTTCCCGGAACAATCGGTTGTACAAAGGGTCCGGCAGTAAATCGTCGGCCAAAGAGCCGATGGCTGCCAGAAACGCCAGGGCCAGCGAGAAGTTGGAGGAGGTCAGCGCGGCGAGCAGCAGCCTCCCCGGCGTCACTCGCAGCAGGACGGTACGTGCCTTCACCTCTCCAGGAGAAGAAGCCTGCTGACCAGCCTGATTCTCTGGAGGTTGTGGTTCAGGCTGCTCATTTCCCGGGAAAAGTGTCCCGGATGACTCCTCTTCAGCCTGCACATGCCGGGGCTCCTGCAGCCATAACTGCAGCTTTCGGGCTTCGGGCTTGGAGATGGCGGGAAGCTTGCCGCCGTCTTCATTCTTGCCGGAGGTTTCGATTTTGATCTGGGCCAGCCCGAGCAGCCTTTGAAGCAGCGGCTGCTCTACATGCACAGAGTGAATCCGGGCGATATAAATGGACTGCTCTTCCCGGAACCAGACTCCTTTTTGAAGCAATAGCTTGTCAGGCTTTAATTCGTAGGTAAACCGCCTCCATCTTCTCCAGCCGTAAAGCAGCAGCAGGATGAGCGTAACAACAAGGCTTAGCGAGCTCCACAGCCAAAAGACGGGCGGAAACGGATTGTCCCCCATCACTCGAACCAGCAGCAGCGCCAAAGCCGGCAGCAGTGTGCGGATCACGGAAGCCAAGGGGAAAAGGATATACCATCGGTGCAGCCGCTGCCGGGAATCCAGCTCAGACATCCTCATCCACCACCTGAGCCAGCTTTCCAATGACGGCCTTCAGCCGCTCTGCCTCTTCGCTGGATAGTGCCCGGATGACATGGGATTTGGCGGCCGTGACCACCTTGAGCTCTGCCAGTCCATAGCGGCGAAGCAGGGGACCGCTTTCCAGCTCTACATGCTGCACCCGGGTCATGGGAATGATCGTATCCCGCATAAAAAAGATCCCCGACGATATTTCCAGCTGCTCTGCCGATACCCGGAACCCGAAGGTCTCATGCCATAAGCGGGGTGCAGTAAGCACCAGCCACAGCGCAGCCGGGAGCGTCCCTGCAAGGGCGGCCCATCCGGGGAACAGCGGCCAGTCCTGACGGCCGGCAAGATAGAGATAGGCGGCTGCAAGGAGCTGGAATAAGGCGCTACCGCCAATGCTGTAGATTCGATATACTTTGACGGTATCGGGATGGCAGCGCTGCAGCGCCTCTACGTGTTCTGACATGTTCATCATCCTCCTGAAACCCAATGATTAACAACGGACCTGTCGCTTCGGAGCAGGCCGGATTGTCTCATTGTAGCATACGACATCCTCTTCCCGCTTCTGTTGAGACGAAGCGCTTCGCGGGGGCACCGAAGCAATAACAAAGCAGGCCGCGAATGGTGCTTCGCGGCCTGCTTTGTTATTGCTGCTTCAGTTCCTGCAGAGCTTCCTTCAGCTCGGGGTACCGGAAATGAAAGCCATGACGCTCCGCCTTCATCGGGATGACCCGCTGGCCATCCAGCAGAATCATGGACAATTCTCCGAGCAGAGCCTTCAGGGCAAAGCCTGGCACTGGCAGCCAGTGCGGCCGATGATATACACTACCAGCGGTCCGTCCGAATTCGTCATTGGTGACGGGATGGGGCGAGGCGGCGTTGACAGGACCTGAGATGTCGGACCGGGTGATGCAGAACTCGATGAGAGAGACCATATCCTGAAGGTGAATCCAGGACATCCACTGTCTGCCGCTGCCGATCTTTCCGCCAATGCCCAGCTTATAGGGAAGAATCATCTTCGGAAATGCACCGCCGTCCTGACCGAGCACGACGCTGATCCGCAGCTTCACCAGGCGCTCTGCCTCAATGCCATCTGCCGCCTCTTCCCACGCCTGGACGACACGGGACGGAAAGTCCATGACTCTCGCCGGACTGCTCTCGTCGAAGGTCTCGGTGTCGGAGGTGCCGTAAATCGCCATCGCCGATGCCTGGATTACAACCGGGGGAGGACTGGAGAGCCGGGCCATCAGCCGGGCAACGGCCTCAACGGTTTGAAGCCGGGATGACAGGATGCTCTTTTTTGCCGCTTCCGTCCATCGCTGACTCAGCGAGGAGCCGGCGAGATTGATCAAGGCGTCCAGGCCTTCCAGCGGCTCTGGCTGCTGCTCCATCTCATCCCAAGTCACATAGGTGATGCTGCGCTCTAGCTCAGTCTGCTCCTCCGAAGCGGGCCTGGATCTCGTCACCACCAGCACCTCGTGGCCTTCTGCAATCCACTTCTCACTCATGGCTTGACCTATAAATCCGGTCCCGCCGCATATTGCGACCTTCATCTGCCTTCCACCTGCTCTCTATATTCATGTGTAGTTTATCAAGTAGCGTTCATTAATATATACACGCAAAAGGGGGCTTTTGACAAGCAGGGTGCGGATGACTCAAAATACAGGTTTTTTGTGAGAGAGATCAAACTTGACCAAGACTTAACACGGGGCAGGGGAGGAGTTAACAAAACCGCTTTATACTTGCACCTGTACAACCATAACCCCTTGTACATAGGGAGAGTGAGCGGAGGTCGAACGTACGATGATCAGCAGAAAGTTAGAAAAGCGGCCGAACTGGCTGGCCTGCATGCTGAGTGTGATCATGCTGGTATCCGTAATAGCGCCGGCTGCACCTGCAGCAGCCAATGAGGAAGAGCAGCGACTCGGAACGCTGATGGATGAACGGACCTGGATGATTGGACCGGGAGCGTCATACACCTGGAAGCAGCTGGAGGTGGAGCGCGGTCCGGAGCGGCTGCACATGATACAGTTTGATCCTGCACAGTCATCGCTGAGCCTGAAAGCCGCCAAAACGAATGGCAAGCTGTATGGCATGCAGCAGCTCAGCGCTATGGCGCAGGAGGTGGATGCCCAAGGCAGCCGCGTTATTGCAGGGATCAATGGCGATTTCTATGATATGTCCAGCGGCGTGCCGACGGGGCTGTTTATGAGTGAGGGAGAACTGCTGAACAGTCCGCCTTCAGGCTGGAATGCATTTGGGATGAAAAGTGACGGGTCTACCCTTTATGGTCCCAGTCCATCGCTCATCCGCACTGTAGAGATTGGCGGACAGGAGCATACACTGACTGCAGTGAACCGCAGCCGGGGCACGGACGCACTCGTTTTATATACGGATTCTTTTCATAGCTCGACCCTGACCAATGATCTTGGAGATGAATATGTGCTGGATGTTGTCTCCGGAGATTTCAAGAGCGGAGAAGACATTACACTCAGAGTCTCCACACTGTTTAAAGAGAAAGGCAGCTCACCGATCCGCGAGGGACAAGCTGTACTGTCTGTTTCCGGCTCCCAGCGCAGCAAGCTTTCTTCCTTAAGTCAGGGAGATCAGGTGACGGTGCGTTTGCAGCTGGACCCTGCATGGCAGGATGTTACGACAGCGATCGGAGGTAACGCCATGCTGGTGAAGGACGGCGTGGTACAGCCGCTCACGGATCCGGCGGTACACCCGCGCTCGGCAATCGGCACGAAGGCTGACGGCACGGTTATTATGCTGGTCGTGGACGGACGTCAGCCGGGCTTTAGTGAAGGCGTCACATTGGCAGAGATGGGACAGCTTATGAAGGATGCGGGAGCGGTACAGGCTCTTAATCTGGACGGCGGCGGATCGGCAACGATGGTTGCCCGTCTCCCAGGTGAAGCCGCTAGAAAGGTTATGAATTCTCCGTCGGACGGCGGTGAGCGCAAAACAGCGAACGGCCTGCTGCTGGTGAATACGGGGGAAGAAGGACAAGCGAATCAGCTGGTGGTAGAGCCGAATCTGGAGCGTGTCCTGATTGGCTCCACGGCAAGCTTCAAGGCGCTGGCTGTAGACAGCCAGCTTCATCCGGCAAGCCTTCCTGGCGCAGTTTCCTGGAGTGTAGAGCCCGGACTTGGGTCTATAAATGATCAGGGCGTATTTACAGCCGGGACCCAGCCAGGGGCTGGATCCGTAACGGCGGCCTCGGACGGACTTGGCGGCTCAGCCCACATTGAGGTGGTGGACCGGCTCAGTGAGCTGCGTTTCAGCGATGCCGTAATGAGCTTTGAGCCGGGGGCCGTGCAGAGGCTGAATGTGAACGCGCTGCTCGACGGCAAGTCCGTAAAGGCGGACTACAGTCAGCTGGAGTGGCGTGTGGAAGGAAATGTAGGCACGGTGAGCGGGGACGGAGTTTTTACAGCCGTGCATGAGACGGAGGTAACCGGCACCATTATCGTTTCCTACCAAGGGGTCGAGGCTTTCATGGACGTCAATATTGGTCTACCTCCGGTTATTCTGGAGGATTTCGAGAATGGTCTGGACCGGTATAAGGAAAGCTCCGGCGCGGCAGCCAATCTGTCGAAGGTCAGCATTGAGCAAGATGAGGACCTGGTCCGTTTCGGCAGCAGCTCCTTGAAGCTGGAGTATGATTTCACCGGCAGAACAGGAACGTCCGGGGCTTATCTTGACGTCAAAACTGTGGCAGACCGCATTTCAATCCCGGGATATCCGAAAAAAATCAGCATGTGGGTGTACGGTGACGGAAAAAAACACTGGCTACGTGCCCAGATCCGGGACGCCAATGGTGCCATTCCTTTGAATTTTGTCGAGCAGGAGCCTGGATTGACATTCACTGGGTGGAAATACCTGGAGGCGGAGGTGCCGCCAAACCGCACCTTGCCGCTCGTCATGGACATGCCTGTACGGTACATGGAAACGAGTACGGCCAAGAAAGATGCGGGTGTTATTTACGTGGACCAGATCCGTGCCTTATATGGCCCCAACCAGGATGACATCGAGCCCCCGGTCATCAAGAATATGGCGCCTGCAGAGCATAGTGTGGTGAACAACAACCAGCCCCGGATTTCTTTTGTCGGGGAGGATGCAGGCTATGATCCGGCAAAACATCCTGCCACCACGCTCATTGATCCAAACAAAATCCGGTTGTACGTAGACGGGCATCCGGTAGAGCCTGCCTTGTATCCGCCAACAGGGGAAATACACTACACGCCACCGACTCCGCTTGCGGATGGCATCCACCAGGTGCGGGCAGTTGTACGTGATTTGTCCGGCAACCAGACGGATGAAACCTGGACCTTTATGGTGAATACCGGAGGCTCAAGGCTTCAGTATACGGCGCCGGAAAAGGTGTATGCCGGAAATACCTATACCTTGGATATTCAAGGCATACATGCTTCCAATATTACAAGGGCCTCCATGGAGTTCTCTTATAATCCGAACGTGCTGGAGGACGTATCTCTCATTCGGGGGGCCAAGCTGCAGGAATCGCAGCTTCAGGCACAGATGGATCCGGTAACCGGCCATGTGAGGCTGGACATGCAGGATCTGCTTGCCTCAGGCATCCAGGATGACGACCTGATTGCACAGCTTCAGTACAGGGTGAAGGCCAATACGGAGGCCGATAAACATTCGTTTGACTTCATGTCGGGAAGCATTTCTTTCCTGAGTGCCGGGGAGGCTGTATTTTCAATCTTTGGTCTACCCGTGATTTCAAGCATTAACCATCATTTAAAACTGTCCTGGGATGTAAACGGACAAGTGGAGGGCTACGAAACCGTCCTGCAGGTTGAGGATGAGAACGGGAGCCTCGTTGAAGGAGCTGTCGTTACCGCAGATGGCGCCGTGATCGGGACCAGTGATGCCGCGGGTGAAGTGCGCACGAACACCCTGACGGCTCAGGTCAAGAAGCATACTCTTCAGGCAAGCAAGGATGTATGGTACAGCCCGCTGACGGCATTTTCTGTGTCACGGCTTGCCGGCAGCCCAACCCCTTACAATATAAATGTGAGCATGGGGACAGATCCGACCTCTTCGCGTGGCTTTACATGGCATACCCATCCGGGTGTCCAGACGACGGTTGTGGAGCTCGCTCCAAAGGACGGCTTCAGCGGCTTTGACCAGCCGGAGGTGAAGAGAGTAAGCGGAAGCCATGAGCTGTATCAGACGCAGGACGTTGGCGCGGTTCGGGTTCACAAGGCACTGGTGGAGGAGCTTGTGCCGGGTACCGAATATGTGTACCGCGTTGGAGACGGCACGGGGCATTATGGTCCGCAGGGATCCTTTAGAACGGCTGCAGCGGAAGGGGATGCAACGAAGTTCCTGGTATTCGCCGATTCCCAGGGAAGCACTGCAGCGGACTATAAGCTGTGGGGAAATACCGTCAGCATTGCAGCGGCTGAGCATCCCGATTCCGAGTTCATGATTCAGGTTGGAGATATGGTCGATAAGGGCTACTTGGGCCAAGAGTGGAATCACTGGTTTAAAGAGGCTCAGGAGGCGTTCCTTAACACGACTTTAGTGACGGCGGTCGGTAATCATGAGGTTACAGACACAGAATGGAATGGACATTTTCAGGCTCATTTCAATCAGCCGGATAACGGGCTGCCGGGTCTTGAGGGCACAAGCTTTTCCTTCGATTATAAGAATATCCATTTTATCATGCTAAATAGTGAATATGATTATGAGAAGCAGGCGCAATGGCTGGAGCAGGATCTTGCAGCCAGCACGAAGGAATGGAATATTGCCATATTCCATCGCGGGCCTTATGGCAGTATCTATGATACGGCCGTCATTCGGGATTCATGGGCACCTATACTGGAGAAGCATGGCGTAGATCTGGTGCTGAACGGGCACGAGCATATTTATCTGAGAACGTTCCCGATGAAGGATAAACAGAAGGCTTCCGATGGACTCGGAACCACCTACGTCATTTCAGGCTCTACGGGCTCCAAATTTTATGCTCTGACAGCACAGGCCTGGCAAATGGTAACCGATGCAGAAAAGACTCAGATGTATTCCGCTGTGGAAATTGTGGGAGACCAGCTGAACATGGTCACCAAGACCGTTGGCGGACGGGTGGTTGATGAATTTACGCTCCTCAAAAGAAAAGAGCTTCTGCCAGAGCGTGTGCTGATTGCAGAAGGGGATATCAGCCTGGCTGTCGGAGAACACCGTCAGCTGAGTGTAGAGGTCAAGCCCGAGGGGGCAGCGGACAAGAGCGTAACCTGGTCGGTTTACAGCCCGGAGCCGCAAGATTCGCCAGTCACGATCAACCAGGATGGACGATTGACTGCAACAGGGCTAGGCACGGCCGTGATCCGAGCAGCCAGTAATGCGGCACCGCAGGTCTATGATGACATTGTGGTGACAGTTGACCGTCAGCCGGAAGGCGTCATGGAAGCCATATCACTGCGCGGTGCGGCTGCCTTAAAGGTAGGGGAACGAGACCAGACGGTCATCGAAGCCGTATACACGGACGGCGCCCGATATGATCTTATGGAGGGTGTCATCTATGCCAGCAGCGAGCCGTCTGTGGCTGCAATCAGCGAGAGCGGAGAGGTTCAGGGTCTTCGTGAGGGCACAACTGTGATCTCCGCAACGTATGAAGGCTTCTCGGATCACTATGCATTGAACGTAACGCAGGCTGTAAATCCGGACCCGGGCAACGGTGGCAGTCCCGGCAATGGAGGAGGCAGCAATCCGGGCAACGGAGACGGCTCTGTGGATCCTGTGCCGCCCCAGCCGCCGATCACTCCTCAGCCTCCGTCCGTGACAGGTCAGCTTGTACTTACTGAAGCCGAGCTTAATGCTATGATCTCCGACGGAGAGCCGCTTCTTGTGAACCTGAAGGAGGAGCTGAAACAGCTGCGTCTGCCATCCAATGCGGGTAAGCTACTGAAGGATGAAGCCTTTACCATTGTGGCAGACAATATGAAGATCAGCCTACCAGGGAAGGTGCTTCAAGAAGTGAGTGACCTGGGGAGCCGTAATCATCCTGGATCGGGCTTCATTCAGCTGAACGTGGAAAGTCCATCATCGGCCGCCTCTGAACGACTCCTGAGTCAGGCAAGTGGAAGGTCGGGAGCCGTTCTGCAAAGTGCGGGTGGCATGTTCAGCTTTACGCTGGAGCATGTGAGCGAAGAGGGTACAGTCACCAAGCTGACCTCCTTCAGTGAGCCGCTGAGTCTGACTTTACCCGTGATGGCGGCGTCCCATCCGTCCCTCACTCATGTGTACCATGTCGGGGAAGACGGCATGCTCCAATATATAGGAGGAACGATAAGCGGTGATCAGATTACTGCGCAGGTGATGCACTTCAGCACCTATGCCGTTCTGACCTACACCAAAAATTACGGAGATGTACCGGCATCCCACTGGTCCTATGACGTAATTCGCGAGCTGTCATCCAGACAGCTGATTGAAGGAACCGGCGGCGGTATGTTCAAGCCGTCCCAGGAGGTTACCCGCGCCGAGTTTACGGCCATGCTGGTGCGTGCATTGAAGCTGGAGCCAGCACAAGCGGCTTCGTTCCGCGATGTTGCGCCGGAGCAGTGGTATGCAGCCGCAGTATCTGCTGCCAAGCAAGCGGGGATTGTAGAGGGAACAGGCCAATCGCAGTTCCGTCCGGATCAGCACATCCAGCGGCAGGAAATGGCGGCCATGCTGGTTCGAGCTTACGCGTATACCGCGGCACGCTCTGCAGCAGAACGCAAGGCAATCCCGTTCCAGGATACGCAGCAGCTGCCGATCTGGGCTCGTGAAGCCATCAGAGAAGCATATGATCTGAACCTGATGAAGGGCAGCAGCATGAATACCTTTAAGCCGCAGGTGCCAGCAACCCGGGCCGAAAGCGCACAGGTCATTCACAATCTGTTAGGCAAGCTGGCGAAGTAAAGCTGCCGAGCAGCGATTCCAGGTAATCAAGAATCGGCATGTGGTGAGTATTAACTGCTGTACCTGAACCCATCAACGGGTGTGTCGGCAGGAGGTAGCGGCGTCCGGTGGTCCGGGCTGCTGCTTCAGACATGAAGAGCACAAAGCAAAGAGCCAGCCCCGCTCAATTCGCGGGGCTGGCTCTTTGTCATACGTGAGAATGAAATTTATCTTGGCGGCGGCCAGTTCTGCAGCGGCACATTCTCTGTAATCGCCACAGTGTTCGTCTGCGCCGGATTCCCGACAGCCAGAATAATGACATGGTAGCTTTGGCTGGAGGCGTTAAAGCTGTTACCCTCCACATCTCTGGTGTTGATTCCCAACTCCCGAGTAATCGTCCCTTCCTGATGTGGAATTACAGTATAATTGTTCGCCGCGACCCGCTTAGCATCATCGATTCCAAACGGCAATGACGTTGGCACAAGCATCACACGGTATTCCGAAACATTCCCGCTGGTAGCCGGCGTGAAGCTGAGATCAATCCGCTGCGCAGCAGCATTGTCCCAGTAGACGCTGGCGGTGACACTGGTCGGCGCCGTAACGGCCCCGCTCTCCATCGTAATTGCAGATGAAGGTGCCGACAGGGCGTTGTTGCCCGCGACGCCGTCTGAGCTCACGGAAACTACGAATACCCGGTATGCGGTCATATTGCGAATCGGCAGGCCATCAGTATCTGTTGACGTTGCCGACAGGCTGACACTGAGGGTGCTGCCTGTTTTGTTCACGGGCGTGTAATTCGCTGTGTTGACATTATTGGCTGCGGCCAGGTTGAAGGCGTCTGCCTTTTGCGATGGCACAACATAAATCCGGTACCCGCTGATTCTGGATTCTTCGGCAGCAGGGCTGAAGGATACGAACAGGTCCCGTCCGTCATTGTTGTTGCCTCCGTCTGTGGCTGCTACATTGCTTGCCGCAGGCACAGATGTATTGCCGCTTAGCGTGATTACGGACGAAGGAGAAGACATGGCGCTATAGCCCGCGTAGCTGCCGCTGCCGGCAGTCAGTACGAAAATCCGGTACGCAACGCCGTTACGGATGACATCACCATTGATATCCCGTGCCCCTGCGGCGAGGTTTACGATCTGATTGTTGTTGGTCTTGCTGACATACGTATACCGGCTGCTGTCCAGGCTGTTCGCCCAATTCAGGTCGAAGGAAGCAGCATTTTCATTTTTGACGACATAAATTTTGTAGTGACCGATCGTGCCCTCATTGGAAACACGGTTGAAGGCCACGCGCAGATCGCGTCCGTCATTGTTATCGCTAACGTCACTGACCGCTAAACCGGTTACTGCCGCGACTACCTGGTTCGCGGACATGTACACATACGGGGATGAAGCGGAAAGGACATTACCTGTGTATGCATTGCTGCTGACGGACATAACGAAGATCGCATAGCTGTTGCCGTTGCGAAGAAGATCTCCGTCGGTATCGCGTGTGCTCGAAGACAGGCTCTGACTGAGGTTGTATCCTGTCTTATTGACCTGGGTGTAATTATAAATGCTTAATGCATTGGCACTGTCCACGCTGAAGCTGGAGGACTTGTTGTATTTTACGACAAAGACACGGTAATTCAGGATGTTGCTCTCGTTATTCGCCCGGTTGAAAGTTATTCGCAGGTCCCGGCCATCGTTATAGTCGCTGCTGTCTGTGGCTGCTACGCCTGTTACGGCTTCAACCTGGTTGCCGGTGCTCAGAATAATCTCATTGGATGCCGTCGAGAGCAGCTGAACTCCGTTCTGGCTGCCTGTTCCCACGGCCGATACAAAGACCCGGTAGTAAACGCCGCTGCGGATCAGCTGTCCATCGGTATCCCGCGCCGTAGCAGGTAACGTGTGAACGAGATTATATCCGTTCTTGCTCACGGTTGTATAATAGTAGCTTGTCAGATTATTGGCCCGATTAACATCAAACAGGCCGGCCGTGCCGGATTTGACAACATAGATGCGATAAGAACCGATATTCGATTCATCCGATACTTTGTTAAAAGCGACCCGCAAATCTCTTCCATCCCCGTAATCGCTCACATCCGACACCTGGGTAATCATCGGTACAGAAGCACTTTGGTTCAGTGTGACCGATGACGAGGGTGTAGACAGTCTGCTCAGGGCCGTGGATTCATTGCTGCTGAGCGCCATAACGACGACAGAGTAGGATACTCCGCTGCGGATCAATTCTCCGGAGGTATCTCTGGAGGAGGAGCCGAGGCTGAGCGTCATCTGTGAAGTGCTGGAGCTTGGCTTGGCTACGCTCGTATACGAGGTTCCCGGAACGGCTTGAGCCGCAGTAAGATTAAAGCTGGACAGGCTTTGAGTTTTGACCACAAACAACCGGTAACCGGAAATTTGACTCTCCGATGCCGCCCGGACAAAAGAAACCGACAGATCCCGGCCATCGCCGTAATTGTTTACATCCGAAACCGTAACGCCTGTTGGCGCATCTACGGCTCTGTTGTTGATCAGAGTGACGGCGGGAGAGGCCTTCGACATTTGCGAGCTGCCGCTGTACTTGCCTACGGCGAGGACAAAGGCGGTGTAGGCCTGGTTCTCTCGAATCAGCTCTCCATCGCTGTCCCGTGTATTGCTCGAGAAGGTCAGGGAAGGATCACTACCCGTCGGGAAAATGACAGAATAGTTGGCGGAAGGTACATTTGCAGCTGCACTTTCATTGAAATAAGAAGCCTTCGACGCCTTCACCAGAAAAACCCGGTAATAAGAAGCATGCTGCTCGTTGGCAGATTTGGAGAAGCTGACCTGGAGGTCGCGTCCGTCTCCGATATTACCGATGTCTCTGAGTGTAATGTAGTTGACCGGACCGAGGCTGCCTTCACCGGCACTGTTGTTGGAGGTGGTGACGGTCACGGTTTTGGTTGTTGAATTCCAGCCGATCTTCTCGCCCAGCGCTTCACTGACAAAGCGAACCGGTACCATAGTAGTACCGCTCAAATTCTTGGCGGGAACATCGAGCGTTGTCGATTTACCGTCGATGGTTGCTGTTTTGGCGTTGATTTTGAGAATAATGGTAGAATTGTCTCTAACCGCGGTGACCGTTTGGGTCTTCTGGTCCCAGGTAACCTTGGCGCCAAGGAGCTGGAAAATGACGCGCATCGGGAGCATAACCCGATTCTGTACCATAATCGGTGGCTGGGAAGGATTGATTCTCATCCCGTCCACGATGACATTGATGTGAGTTGCAGCCTGTACCTGACCTTGAAAGAGCAGGGGGAGGATGCAGACGACCGCCAGAAAGGCAGCCCAAAGCTTCTTCACGTGCGTGACCTCCTTAAAATAATAAATCAGTTGGGTAAGATTACCTCTATTATATGACACATTGAATAGGAGTAAAGTTGCAATTCGACAAGCGGTCCCGTAAAAATATTTTGGAGGGCAGGGTTATTTATGAGAGGCTCAGAGTTTTCAAAGCCGGGAGAGGCGTGGTTTTACGGCTATGGACATGGTATAGTGGACACGAAACCAAAGAGGATGGAGCTGCCTAAACGTGAAGGATTCAATGCGCTCTTCGAAGAAGTCGAATCGTGAAAATATGAAGCAATCCCATATACAGCCAAACCATGTACAAAAACCGCAGGATAACCGCCGCAGTAAATCCGGAGATTCGCAGCGCCCTCAAGCCAGCAGCCTGGATGCTCTGGCGCAGGAGCGCAAGCTTCAGCAGCGTAAAGCGGACGGCAAGCGGCCGGCCGGAGGCGATTCGCGCCAGGCGGGCAAGCAGGCAGGAGGCAAGCAGCAGGATGAAGTGCGAGGCGAGCCGCATCAGGCGGGCCAGCAGCCTGGGAGCAAACGTCAGGAGCAGGCCGGGCTCCGCGGGAAGGCAGGAGGGGGCAGGCCAGCGAGCGCCGGCAGCGGGCGTAATGCAGGGCAGCGCGGTGGCAAGGCCGCCAAGGCGGCCTCTTTGCCGCAATCGGTCAAGAAACGTCCTGCGGCTCACACTCTGCGCCCTTCTGTCAGTGAAAGTGCCGAGGAGCTTGTCCCCGGTGACGTGATCGTGGTTACGATCAAGCGGCTGGGAATTAACGGCGAAGGCGTGGGCTATTACCGCCGGAAGGCTGTATTTATAGACGGCGCCTTGACGGATGAAGTGGTCAAAGCAGAAGTAACCGGACAGCAGCCTAAATTCATCAAGGCACAGCTGCTGGAGGTCGAGAAGCGTTCACCTTACCGGATCGAGCCTCCGTGCCCCGTATTTGGCATTTGCGGCGGCTGTCAGATACAGCATATGTCCTATGAAGGCCAGCTTCAGGCCAAAACAGATATTGTGCGTGAGGCTTTCCACCGCTATGCCGGACTGCAGGATGTGAAGCTGAAGCCGATCCTCGGCATGGAGCATCCTTGGGATTATCGCAACAAGGCACAGCTTCAGGTGAAGCGGCGCGGAAACGAGGTCATTGCAGGCTTATATCAGGCGGAAAGCCATGAGATCGTCGATATAACCGGCTGCCCCATCCAGAACAGCAAGGTTAATGAAGCCGTCGAGAAGGTGAAAGCTGTACTGCAAGAGCTGAACATTCCTTTTTATAAGGACAATGGCAGTAAGGACGGGGTGCGCACCATTGTGGTGCGGCATGGCTTTCAGTCCGGAGAGGTTCAGGTGACGCTGGTCACCGCAGGCAGCAGGCTGCCGCGTCAGGAGGAGCTGGTCAGCATGCTTCGCCTGTCGATCCCCGGAATTAGCGGAGTTGCGATGAACATAAACCCGAAGAAGACCTCGCTGATTTTTGGAGACCGGACAATCAAGCTGTGGGGGGCAGACACGCTGCAGGAGTCTCTGGGAGATCTGGAGTTTTCTTTGTCGCCGCGGGCTTTTTTTCAGCTGAATCCACAGCAGACGGTGAAGCTGTATGAATCGGTGCGGGCCGCGGCTGGATTGACAGGGAAAGAAACCGTTATTGATGCCTATTGCGGGACTGGGACGATCGGGCTGTGGCTGGCGCCATATGCCAAGGAGGTCCGCGGCATCGAGGTCATTCCGGAGGCGATTGAGGATGCGAAGCAGAACGCGGCGCGCAACCAGCGCGACAACGTCTCCTTCCACACCGGCGAAGCCGAAGTGCTGCTGCCACGCTGGGTCAAGGTCGGCCTGTCCCCGGACGTCATCGTAGCGGATCCCCCGCGCACAGGACTTGACCCACGCTTCCTGGACACCGTACTGCGTACAAGGCCGAAGAAATTCATCTACGTATCCTGCAATCCCGCAACCCTGGCCAAAGACTGCAAGGTCCTGCTAGACGGAGGCTACTCTTTAGAGTGGGTGCAGCCGGTGGATATGTTTCCGCAGACGAGTCATGTGGAGTGTACAGTGTTACTAAAATGGAAGGGGCAGGATTAGTCCTACGCCCCTTGTTGTTCCAGCGTCCTTACGGATTGAGGGCGGGAAATATTGTAATTTATGGCTTTGATTGAACCGTCTTCACTAACTTCGATTTTGTGTATAAGTCTTTGAATTACCTGCTTCAAGACTTGCTCATCGTCAATATCAAGTTTGGTGAAGCGGGAAATTTGCTTTCTAAAGGCACGGAGTTGTTCTTCTGTGTTTTTTTCTGTTTCCAGTAGGCATTCAATCTCTGCCTTCTTCCGGGAAAGCCTACCTTGTTCTACTTGGATATGCTCATTCTGTACTTTGAACTGTACGATGTCGATAATCTTTTCTGTATACAATTGCAACAGGCTCTGAAACTCACTGTTAAGCTTTTTCAGGCGTTTTGTGACGTTAGTTAGTTCTTTTAAGTATTTGGTATGCTGTTCATTAGCTTTTGTGTTTGCCGCCCCGTAGAGCCTTTCTAGCTTGATGTTGTCAGTTATCAGTTCCTTTAGGTCATCTTTGACAGCTTGCAATAAATTGTCGTATCCAATGATATGAGAGGAACAGTAAGACGTTGAGTGCTTCACATAGCCAACACACACATAAGCCCCGTCGCTTTTTTTTCTTCTGTCTTTACGGAAGGTCATACCCTTACCGCAATCAGCGCATACGGCAATGTGAGCAAATAAACTTTCACTCCCGTTACTATTGTTCCTGCCCTTTTTCTTCATCTTCTCCAATACCGCTAAGTGCTCATCCATTGCGATAATGGCAGGATGTGCATTTTCATGGACTATTTGCTCGCTAGGGTCTACACGTCTACGCTTCTTTGAGATGAAGTCTCTTGTCTCTTCACGATGATGAACAAGAGTGCCTGTGTAGACAATGTTCTTGAGAATGACACTTAACTTTGATTCCATAATGTTCCTGAATTCCCGCCACCTGAGACAGTTCTAGGAGTTGCAATTCCTCTGCTAATGAAGTAATTGCTGATTCTGTACATGCCCCAATCTTGATACAGATAAAGGTCGAAAATTTCTCGAACGATAGGGGCATTGTCCTCATCAAGTACCAACTTTTTTCCGTCACGCTTGTAACCAAATGCAGGCAAAGAAGCCTTATAGACTCTTTCCTTAGCACTCGCCCTCAATCCAAACTTTATACGTTCTGATAACTTTGCGCTCTCCTCTTCAGCTAGCACAGCTTTCAAGTTGAACAAGAGTTTGCTCGTGCTTGTTTCAGTATCGTAATTATCCTCAGGCAAAATCAAGCGTATTTCCATAGACTCAATTGCATGGGCGGTCTGTAAATTTTCTACAGTGTTCCTGCCTATCCTAGATACTGATTTTGCAATCAAAATGTCAAATTTTTTCTTTTTTGAGTCTTCTAGCAATCGCTGAATCGCTTCTCGGTTATCTCTAGTCGCCCCACTGACACCATCATCAATATATTGATTTGAGATAGTCCAGCCATTTTGGGTGGCTAGGCTTGTAGCGTATGAAACTTGGTTCTCAAGGCTGTTCTTCTGCGCATCCTTTTTTGTACTAACACGGGCATATATTGCAACTCTCATTAAATTATCATCCCTTCTGTTTCCGTTTCAGAAGGAATAGCATCTGCTCTAGTCTTATCGTATGGAAACGCGAGTATTTTGTTAATTTGACCACTCATTATTGATAGCAGGACGTTTTCAAGTTCTGATGTACCTGTAAATTTCTTTGGATGTTCATCGTCATCATCTCCCTTACTATCAGTGGTCGCTCCATGTAGAGGGAAAGGTGCGACAGTAACTCCAGATATACAGACAAGACCTTTATTGACATGTTAAAATATGGATATATACTAAATTGATTGGTCGGTGACTTAGTTGATTACAAATCTTTATTTTGTTCGACATGCTCATTCTACTTATTCTCCCGATGAATTAAATAGACCCTTATCAGAACGTGGAAAAGAGGATGCTAGGAAAGTTACTGAAATACTGAAAAACGAAAGTATAAATGTCCTCATTTCAAGTCCATATAAAAGAGCGATACAAACTATTGAAGGGCTAACTGGAATCTATGGTATTGATATAGTCATAGAAGAGGACTTTAAAGAAAGGTTATTATCTGAAAAGCCGCTAAATGACTTTGACAGTGCAATAGCTAAAGTATGGGAGGACTATTCTTTTTCTTGGGAGGGGGGTGAATCCAATGTTGTTGCCCAGAATAGGGGAGTTCGAGCGCTCGAAAAAGTATTAGAACGATATGAAGGTAAAAATATTGCAATCGGGACACATGGTAATATCATGGTATTAATTATGAATTACTTAGATAAAAGGTTCGATTTTACATTTTGGAAACAGTTGGATATGCCTGACATTTATAAGTTAAGTTTCGACAATCGGAGACTTTTTGAAGTAAAACGTATATGGAACAGGAGTTAATTATGTAAAAAGCCCTGTTCATAGGGCTTTGAATAATATAGAGTTCCGATATGCGGGCATAAACAGTTCCTGTAACTGTGTCCGCATTTCTTCCTTGTATAGTTCAAATACATCGGCAGGATGTGGGTCTAAACTTTTAGAAGCCTGATGTTGCAAGTCTCGTAACCGCTCTTTGACTTTGCGTCCCAACTCGTTCCATAACTCAGGTTGTTCTTGCAGACCGGCACCAACCGCGCCAACTGAACCCAGCGATTTTCTTCGTTCAGTTTCCCTCCGAAAGGGAGAAAGAAATCTCCTGGCATGATCAATTGATTTTCGAGATACGCGGTCGGTTTGAACACTTCCATCACTCCATCTGCAAAGTTTTTGCTGTACTTTCGATGCATTCCTTTGCATATGAATTCGACACAAAGCACCAAAAGCCCTTGTTGTTATGAGGTTTTTAGCGATTTTATGAGCGTTCAGCAAGCCCTAATTAATTGGGGAATTAATTCCTTCGGATAAAAACGAAGCTTGACTAACTCATTTAATGGAATCCATTCTACCCCGATTTGGTCAGGGTCTGGATTCGGGGGAGTTAAAGGTATGTCATTACTGGACTTTATACTACATAAAAAAATAGGACTGACTATGTGAAGATTTTTATTCGCTTCGGCATTTTCGTGGTTGGCTCCAATAAATTCTCTAAGGAATAAAAAGTCGTCTACGTTTACGGCTATACCAACTTCTTCGAATACTTCGCGGCAAACCGCTTGCTCTAATGTTTCACCAAACTCTTGTTTCCCACCGGGGAGGATGTAAGTCGCATCACCTGAATCATCATCCCGTTTCTTGATAGTAAGAATTTTATTGTTTTCAATAATTACAGCTTGTACACCTACGCTAACCTCCATTCTCGGTTCTCCTCCTTATTGTTCCTTCTTTCAGACGCCCATTTCATTGCCTTCTTTACAATTTCAGTGCAAAAGGCTTCTTTTCCATCTTGATATACACGAACATCATCCGGTGATTGTTTGGCTAAGTGTAATTTCAATTCCCCGTATGTTTTAGCTTCATCAGGATGATTCATTAGGTATTCTTTGAAGTTCAGATGATACTCGATGTTGATATTTCCGACCTCGTAAATATGTACGTGATGAGTTCTATGATCTCCACCCTTTGGAAAATATCGACGACCAACGATTCCTTGTTCCCCACGTGGTTTATAGCCCTTATGAATCATTTGTTCGTTATACTCATCTACCTTGATAATATCCTTGACGACAATTAGAATATCAATAATTGGCTTTGCAAACCCAATCTGAGGAACGGAAGTGCTTCCAATATGATGGATTTCAAGTAACTCGTTCGAGAAAATGGATTGTAATAAGACTTCTTCTATATGGTATACATCAAACCAGTTTTCCGTCCAAGGAGCAATTTCAGTTCTTCTCAAATGAACACCCCATTTTGACCAGTAATTGGAAGATGGCGTAGTATTATTCTATGTGACCTCTCCAATTCCTCTTTAATTGAATTAAGCATGTAATATGTTTAGCGAATACTGCCACATCAGATTTGACTATTTTGCGCAACCCACACATGTGGAGTGTTGCTCACTGTTGGTCAGGAAAGACTAACAGTTGGGATGTATTGGCGGATACAGGTAGAGAGGGGAGAGGAGCGCTGACCCCTCTTTTTTAAACTGCATTATGTTGTTAAATGCTGTCTTTAGCTCTATACCAGTACTTATAAATTTCCGAGTAACCGATTTTTGAATAAAGTTTTAATGCAGGTTCATTGTTCGATACCACGGCTAAATAACTGTACCTTGCCCCATTTTCTTTACCCCACTTTAGCAGATTTAATATCATCTGTTCTCCAAAACCTCGGTTTCTATAATTTTTTTCTGTCACGATATTGTATAACCCTATGTATTCTCTTTCAATAACTCCAAGTCCGCAAGCAACAACTCGTTCTTGGTAATAAAACGATATAAATGCTTTTTTAGTTTTGATATTGGATAGCATCCGTTCCATAACGCTCTTATCTTTGTCTTTAACGTTATTAAGCCTACAAAAATCTTCCAACCATAAAGAAGTGATATCTTCATTTATTATTACTGACGTTAGTTTGGGTTCGCTTGTGTTATCTAAGTTCAGGGTTTGAACACTTGTAGTATCAATCAATGTATAGCCCAATTCCTCTAAAGTCTTATCTAGATGTATGGGTTGAACAAAAGGAGTAATTTTGTATATTGTTGGAAGGCGATTAGCTGAATAAATTTTCTCGCATTCTTTGATTTTATTATTCAAATCACAGGTTGAATAATGAATAGGGTTGATGGAATTTGCTCGTTTCGTATATCCATCCGCGAATCGCAATACCCATCCATCGTATAGCAGAGTTGATAAGGGTTGCCAGTGATTCAAAGATAACTCCTCAATAAACTTATTATCCATACTTATCCTCCATATTATTAATGAATAATAATATTATAATATGAATAAAAATACAATCAATTGCGGTTAACCGATATTCAAAAAAAATTTCTGGCGCGTCAGATGACCATAAACTGTCCCTAAGACCACTCGTCCAAAATTGCTAGCTACTGGGTACCTCTTACAACTCGATTGCTCAGAGGAGAAATACGAACGTCATAGGGCAGGTATTATATTAGTCTCACATTACACAGCTTGAAGCGGTTCAGCCAGCCATCTATATCCCCTCGATATACTCTAGGAACAAGTCTAGCATGTCAACAGTTCTTTCCTTGATCGCCGCTGTAATTACCTGTTTATCTTTCCGCTTTAGGTTTCTCCGATCACGTTTTCCATTGGTCACACTCTTGAGCAAGCATCGAAGACCAGTATACTCGTTTGTATTGGAAACGAACCGAAAGCCATGGCAAATAAGTTATGAACTCAGAAAGAAAACGTATGGAGCTCTTGTCTAACTGAATCGATGCCTATCAGATTTATTGTTACCAACTTTTCTCAGGGTAATATCCGTGTAGATCTGACTTCTAATTCAAAGGTTCATGCTTGCTTCTGATAGCTAGTGATTCGACTTAATACATACCCGGAATTGAATTTCCACGCTAATGTGGGAATTTTATTGAATGGGCTTCATCTGTGTTACAATAAGTTATCAAGTTTGACAATGGAGGGATAACTATGCTCCACAAAAAAATGGATCAACAAGCCGCGAATGCGATAAAATCAATCCTTCAAAATCTTAATATAAATAATCCTCGTGTATTGATTGACCTTGAAAAGCAAACTGTGGAAGCTCAAGAAGACGACTATTCCGTTGATGATCTTTTGGAAGCGGCTGGTACTCTAACGGCTGAACGAGGAAAAGAACTTCTGGAAGAAGTGGGAAAATCGCGTGAGGAATGGAATACATGAGTAAAGGGTGTCTTCTGGACACAAATATTGCGATTGCGATTCTTACTAACGAGAGTCATGTTATCGATTTTGTTCAACAGGCTTCTCGTGATAAAATGCCGCTTTATTTTTCTGCAATTACGGTTTCTGAAGTGTTTGCAGGGTTAAAACACGAGGAACAACTTCGTGCAGAAAAGCTGTTTACATTAAAAAGATGTATAGACGTTACGTCAGAAATTGCAAAATTGGCTGGAACGCTTCGTAGAGATCTTAAAGGTAAAGGACGTAAGTTAAAGACTCCGGATGCCCTCATTATTGCGACAGCGTCAGTTTATGAACTTACATTAATTTCTAGAGATTCTGATATAAACTTCGTCCAGAACGAATTGGATATTCCACTATTAAATATTGATGCGAATTAGCTTAACCGTCTCTTCTACTATAAGTTGGAGAGTCGGTTTTTTCATATCTATTTAGTCCCTTTTGATAGAATAGGGACAAGCCCAAAACCTATAATTTCAGGAGAAAGTATGAGTAACGACCTAGAGCAACAATTATTCAGGGTATCGTGCAAATGAACAAGAACGAATGAGGAGTGGTGCGGTATGAGAAAAATTCATGCTTTTACATTTGTTTTAAAGGAAGCTCGTTATTAAACACAGAGGGAATGATTCCTCTGTGAAGCCAACTTCAGGAGGAATGTTCAATGGGAATTCATCTTAAGCCAGTGTCTGTTGAAAATTGGTATGAGTGAACGAAACTAAAAGTTAAACCGGAACAACAAAAGGTTTTTCCAGCACCAATTGTCTATTGGATGGCTGAGTCCAAATTTGTAGATGATTTCGAACTACGTGCAGTATATATGGAAGCTGATGTAGTGGGTTTTATTGTATACTGTAAAAACCCCGATGAGGATGGGAACTATTGGATACCGGCATTCATGATCGATGCAAAGCATCAAGGCAAAGGCTAAGGAAGGTCAGCCTTGAATAAGCTTATTGAGATTATGAGCTTCATGAACTGTAAGGGAATCATGCTTGGACACAGACCAGATAACCGGATTGCTGGAGAGTTATATGAATCATTTTCATTTAAAAAGGTAAGTGAAGAAGTCATAGACGGTGAAATTGTACGTTTACTTCAGCTTCCTTAGCATGAACTGCAATCCTGATGAAGAAAGATTGGATCCCTGGCTGTTCCACGGGAAAAATTGGAAAAAATATCAGGAAGCAATTCTTTAGGGGCGAGCCTATATAGGCTGCGCTCCTTTTTCTGATTCTGTGACGTTGAATATCTCAAATTGGAAAATTCCGGGTAAGTGAACGACTTCGTTCTATTGAAATCGGCTAAAAAACCTATGCCCCTGCTCACATATTACCGTGTATACCTCCTCATACGAGTTGTATGTGAATGACCGTCAGGCATAGACGTAGAGCGATTCGAGATTTACGCCGATTTGCTACCAACATATGGTACAATAAATCGAATCATGGATGGTGTCTTGCAGACTTTTTTTGTTCATAGGATTTGCGGGTTTGAAGTAGTGATCTCATGTGATTATTAGAGGGGGTTATGATTTGGTTATTGTAAAAAAGGTCGCCAAGCTATTATTATGTATCTCCGTGCTTTCGGGTCTGATGGGTTCAAAGACAGTTCATCGAGCCTATGCAGATTCATCTCTGTCATCAACGATAGTCATTACAGATACTACCTTAAGTATCGGAGAAACAACAACCGTAACGATCACGTTCTCGGAAAAGGTAATAGGCTTTACAGAAGCTGATCTAACGGTCCCGAACGGTACATTGAGCGGACTGGCTTCCTCAGATGGAGGAATAATGTGGACGGCCACGCTGACACCAAGCGCAGGTATCGAGGACGCGACCAATGTTATTACCCTTGATAACACTGGTATTGCTGACGCGGCGGGCAATACAGGCACTGGTTCAACGGATTCTAATAACTATGCAATGGATACCTTAAGGCCATCCGCCGTGATCGTGATCGAGGACACTGCGCTAACCGTTGGAAAAACCTCTTTGGTCACCATTACATTTTCCGAGGCGGTAACAGGCCTAACTAGTGCAGATCTAACGGTCCCGAACGGTACATTGAGCGGACTGACTTCCTCAGATGGAGGAATAACGTGGACGGCCACGCTGACACCAAACGCAAATATTGAGGACATGACCAATATTATCACCCTTTATAACACTGGTGTTGTTGATGAGGCGGGCAATTCGGGCAGTGGCTCAACGGATTCTAATAACTATGCAATCGATACCTTGAGGCCATCCGCCGAGATCGTGATCGAGGACACTGCGCTAACCATTGGAGAAACCACTTTGGTCACCATTACTTTTTCCGAAGCGGTAATAGGCTTTACAGAAGCCGATCTGACGGTCCCGAACGGTACATTAAGCGGACTGTCTTCCTCAGATGGAGGAATAACGTGGACGGCCACGCTGACGCCAAGCGCAAATATTAAGGACACGACCAATGTTATCACCCTTGATAACACTGGTGTTGCTGATTTTGCGGGCAATGCGGGCAGTGGCTCAACGGATTCAGATAACTATGTGATCGATACCGTAAGGCCATCCGCCGAGATCGCGATCGAGGACACTGCGCTAACCATTGGAGAAACCACTTTGGTCACCATTACATTTTCCGAAGCGCTAATAGGCTTTACAGAAGCTGATCTAACGGTTCCGAACGGTACATTGAGTGGACTGGCTTCCTCAGATGGAGGAATAATGTGGACGGCCACGCTGACACCAAGCGCAAATGTCGAGGACACGACCAATGTTATCACCCTTTATAACACTGGTGTTGCTGATTTTGCGGGCAATGCGGGCAGTGGCTCAACGGATTCAGATAACTATGTGATCGATACCGTAAGGCCATCCGCCGTGATCGTGATCGAGGACACTGCGCTAACCATTGGAGAAACCACTTTGGTCACCATTACTTTTTCCGAAGCGGTAATAGGCTTTACAGAAGCCGATCTGACGGTCCCGAACGGTACATTGAGTGGACTGGCTTCCTCAGATGGAGGAATAACGTGGACGGCCACGCTGACACCTCAGGCCAATGTGAATGTTCAGGACCATTCGATTACGCTTCACAATGATGGCATAGCTGATATTGCGGGTAACCCGGGAGAAGGCGTAACTCTTTCGAATACATATTCTATTTCGACGGTTCCCTTGCCTGACAACAGCTCTGCAGAATCTTCATGGACTCCCTCTACACCGGTTCAAATCTCAGTTACCTCAACCAACGGAATTCTGAGCATTCCAACCGGCATGTCCGGCGTTGTAGGCTTGGATGGGGAAATCTTCATTTCGGTTCCGGCAGGAGCTTTTACAGAGGACATCAGATTATCGATTCAAAAAATTCCGGAAACACCAAACATGCTCTCAAGCAAACAGGTATTAGCAAGTCCGATCTTTGCTATCGTGAACAGCGTTTCCAAGAAACCAAGCAAGCCGGTAAGTCTGACCCTGACGTTTGATCGCGGCAGCTTGAAGGAAGATCAGACTCCTGCTGTATTTTACTACGACGAAGTAAACAAAGCCTGGAGCGAAGTTGAAGGCGGGACCATTCAAGGTAACAAAATCAGTGTCAGCATCGATCAATTTGGGAAGTACGCCGTACTCGCGTTGGACAAAAGCCCAGGTGACATTATAGAGGACCCTTCAAAAGAGCTCATCCTTCATGATATTTCTAACCATTGGGCGGAAGAAAACGTGAGGCAGGCAATCCGTACAGGAATAGTTTCGGGCTATCCAGACGGAAACTTCAAGCCTAATGCTTCGGTAACGCGTGCAGAATTTCTGCTCATGCTGATGAACATTGTGAATGTGAAAGCCGCAGTCATGGACCGTAGCTTTTCAGATACGGCAGAGATTGGTGAGTGGGCTAAACAAGCAGTAGCTGATGCGCTGCATGCAGGCATCGTTACCGGTTACGCAGATGGCTCCTTCCGTCCCAATGCCAATATCACCCGGGCTGAGATGGCGGTGATGGTAGCCAGGGGCTTGGATCTGTCTGGTGCTGAGAATGCTGCAGCTCTTTTTGCAGATCATGATTCCATTCCTGCGTGGGCTGTCCCTGCTGTAACGGCATTGAAAAACCTAGCTGTCCTCAAAGGGACAAGCGGCAATACATTCAGCCCGACTCGTGAAGCCACGAGAGCGGAGGCAGTAACGGTGCTGATCAACGTGCTGAATCAACTCTCAATCAAGTGATTGGGGGAGGACCCATGAAAGGAGCTTACAGCCATGGAGAATTTGTACATCCATACAGCGCAGCTGTACGATGCTGACCCTCGCGAGGTGTTTTCGGCAGATATTCCGTTTTATCTGGACCGGGCGAAGCGTTTGGGGGGACGCGTTCTGGAGTTAGCCTGTGGAACGGGCAGGATCACCATTCCTCTTGCCAGGGAAGGGGTTGAGATCTGGGGATTAGATTACTCCAAGAGTATGCTGGAGGTGCTGGAAAAAAAGCTTCAAAAGCTGTCCACCGAATCCAGGCAGCATCTGCATACGGTATATGGAGACATGACTGATTTTTCGCTTTCGGAAAAATTTAAGCTGATCTTCATCCCCTTCCGCAGCTTTCAAAGCTTAGAAACGGACGAACAGGCGCTGCAATGTTTATCCGCAGTCCATAATCATTTGGAGGAGGATGGACAGTTTATCATTAACGTGTTCAAACCGATAAAAAAGCTCGGGGCATGGTGGGTGGATCCGGCGGAAAACCTGGATTATGAATCTGTTCTGGAGAGCGGCGAACATGTCACCCGACATTCGATACGAAAACGTGTTGATACAGAGCGACGATTACTGTTCACGGATTTCATATATCGCTTAGATCAGGATGGCGAGCTTGTGCAGGAGTTTCACGACAGCATCCGGCTCCGGTATTTTTACGGAGATGACATTCGGCGTCTGATTACCTCCTCCGGGTTTACCATTGATGAGGAATACGGCTGGTATGACGGCACTTCGGTACAGGACGGCCGTGAGTTTATCTTTGTCTGCCGTAAATCGACAGGTATCTAAAGCCTAAGCAAGTTTCGATTAGTTTAGCTTAGCTTGGAGCAGCACAAGATGAAGAAGGCACCTGCCTGATTGAGGCAGGTGCCTTCTTCATGGTGGGGGAGTCGATCGTGCTTGCTGGGCGCGGGGCTCTAGGCTAACGGTTGCCACAGCGCTTATTAGTGCTAAAAAGTCACATTCCCCAGCCTGCGAGCTTTTAACTAACTAGGGTTCAAATAGCCACGCTGGTAACCGTTAGAGTTACCAAAGTGCGAATCTAGGCTAAATAGCACCTGTGGCAACCGTTAGAGTTACTAGCCGGCGGAAGCGGGCTACCAAGCGCCTGTGGCAACCGCTGGAGCTTGGCAATAGTTCCTCGCAAGCGGACACTCGGGCTAAAGGTTAGAGCTTCACACTAGCGAATTCCCAGGCAAACGGTTGCCACAGCGCTTATTAGTGCCAAACAGTCACACTCCCCAGCCTAACGGTTGCTACGATGGCTAAATGTGTGAAAATGCGAGCTTTTAACTAACTAGGGTCCAAATAGCCACGCTGACAACCGTTAGGGTTACCAAAGTGTCAATTTAGGCTAAATAGCGCCTGTGGCAACCGTTAGAGTAATGAGCCGGCGGAAGTGGGTCACCAACCGCCTGTGGCGACCGCTGGAACCTCGCAATAGATCCTCGCAAGCGGACGCTCGGGCTAAAGGTTAGAGCTTCACACTAGCGAATTCCCAGTCTAACGGTTGCCACAGCGCTTATTAGTGCCAAAAAGCGAGCTTTTAACTAACTAGGGTTCAAATAGCCACGCTGGTAACCGTTAGAGTTACCAAAGTGCGAATCTAGGCTAAATAGCACCTGTGGCAACCGTTAGAGTTACTAGCCGGCGGAAGCGGGCTACCAAGCGCCTGTGGCAACCGCTAGAGCAGCTAACCGGTCGATGTGGGCAACGAATCGCCATTAGCAGCCTGCCTATGATGTTACTGATTAGCGCCTATGGCAACCTTGAGAGGATATGTTGTGCTAAGCGTGCCCGTTTAAATGTTGCTGTCCGATAGGGATGCGGAGGGGCAGAGAGTCGGAATGTGCGAGACGAGGATCTTGCTGACAGTACGTTATCCCTATCCCATAATGTGTGCGCTTACAAATTCAATATAAACGTTTCGATAAATTTTAAATTACCACTTGAATACGATTACAAAATGAGATACAATCGTAATCGAAACGTTTCTCTTAATAA
Source organism: Paenibacillus sp. F411 (assembly GCF_017582705.1). Lineage (NCBI taxonomy): Bacteria > Bacillati > Bacillota > Bacilli > Caryophanales > Paenibacillaceae > Paenibacillus > Paenibacillus sp. F411. The sequence continues at coordinate 181,439 of NZ_JAGFIP010000006.1, read as the reverse complement.
TTCATGTAGCAAAACCACCTTTATTTTATTTTTTTATGCACAATCGAAACGTTTCACCGCCATCGTTGCAGATCTTCAACAATGTCTTCAACAATGTCTTGCAGATGTGGGTCTGAACAATTTTGAATGAAGTGGAGGTAGAAGAGCACACTTTATAAGCGGGGCATTAGGTCGGCTGTTTTCTCGGATGGTTTAATGCAACAGAATGCAATAAATAGGGTCTGAAATTTTGAACATGAACAAATTAATGAGAGGGGTATTAGATATGAAAAAAGTTCTGGCAATGATTACAACACTCGCTCTGAGTGCAAGTTTGCTTGCGGGCTGCGGAACCAATGACAACACAGAAGGCAGCAGCGGCGATGCGTCAAACGAGAAAGTAACGCTCAGCGTGTGGGGAATGGGTGAAGAAGCGAAGACACTGCCGAAAATCGCGGAGCAATTCACAGCCGAGAATCCGAACATTGAGATTAAGGTTCAGGCGCTGCCGTGGGATCAAGGACATGAGAAGCTGCTGACCGCAATTGCCTCCAAAAAAGGTCCCGATGTTGTCCAGATGGGCACCTCCTGGATTCCTGAATTCGCGGATGCCGGCGCACTTGCCGATCTTGCTCCTTACGTCGAGCAGTATCCGGAGCTGAAGCAAAAGCACTTTTATGATGGAGCTGTGGAAGCAGGAACATATGAAGACAAATACGTCAGCGTGCCGTGGTACGTAGAGACTCGTGTTCTCTATTACCGCACGGATCTGCTGAAGGAAGCCGGCTACGATCAGGCACCGCAGAATTGGGAAGAGCTGTCTGACGCAGCGCAGAAGCTTGCGGCACGCGGCGATGGCAAGTACGGCATGAGTATTGATCCGAAGGAACAGTCCCTAGGCTTTATGTTCGCACGCCAAAATGGCGCGGAGTGGTTTACGCCTGACGGTCAGCCTGACTTTGCAAACGATAAATTCGTAGAAGCGGTGGAGTATATCAATAGCTTTTACCAAAATGGCTCTGCACCGAAGGACCTTGGACTCGACATTATTCCGGCCTTTAAGGAAGGCATCCTGCCCATGTTCATCAGCGGCCCTTGGATGATCAAGCTGATTCAGGATCAGGCGGCCGACATCGACGGCAAATGGTCTATGGCTGTTCTTCCTAAGAAAGAGAACAACACCTCCCTGCTCGGCGGTTCTAACCTGTCGATCTTTGAATATTCGAAGAACAAGGACGCTGCTGCGAAATTCGTGGCGTACATGAGCAAAGCGGAGACACAGCTGAAATGGATGGAATTTACGAGCTCTCTGCCAGCTGCGACAGCGGCATGGGAAGATGAGTCCCTGAAGAACAATGAGTTCTACAAAGTCATAGGGGAACAGCTAAATGCTGCGGTTCCAATGCCGGTTATTACGGCTTGGTCACAGATCAGCCAGAGCTATGTGAAGCACTTTGAAGTTATCTATCGCAACAACGTAGACGTGAAAAAAGAGCTTGAAGCGCTCAATGCTGAAGCTGTGAAATTCATGAAATAACTTTGAATATTGAATATTGAATCAACCCCTTCGCACCATGAAGGCACCTAGCAGACGCTATAAGCGACGAGGGTGACTTCAGCAAAACAAGCGGGCCGGCTATGAGGCCGGCCCGCTCCCATATATGCTACGGCATGAAAGAAGGAAGTGACTATTCCTGATGAAAAGCTTTCTGAATAAAAGAGCGCCTTATATTTTCATTGCGCCAACCCTGCTCCTGCTGATTTTGTTCTCTATTGTCCCGATTGCGGTCGCGCTCGTGATCAGCTTCACCGACATGGATCTTGGAGGTCTCGCCAATATGGACCGGGTTGGATTCATCGGCTTCGACAATTATGCGGAGGTCATTCAGGATCCCGTCTTCCATAAGGCGATATACAATACGTTATTCTACGTCGTGATCGGCGTTCCGCTCGTCATTCTGTTTTCTCTCGGGATCGCTCTGCTCATTAATCTGGGCACGTCCCGCATCTTTAAAGTGTTCCGGGTCGTGTACTATCTCCCTTCCGTGACCAATATCGTCGCTGTTGCGGTGGTCTGGAGCTATCTGTATAATCCGGCGCTCGGTCTGTTCAACTATATGCTGAATTCGGTCGGTCTCCCGGACGTGCCCTGGCTCACGGAACCGACGGTCGCCAAGCTATCCTTGATTTTACTTGCGCTGTGGAAGGCGATTGGACTGAACATGATTATTTTCATTGCGGCACTGCAAGGCATCCCGAGATCCTATTACGAGGCCGCCCAGCTTGACGGGGCAAACACGTGGCAGCAAGTGACGCTGATTACGGTTCCGATGCTTCGCTTTGCGATCTTCTTCGTTTCTATTACAACGATGATCGGCTGGCTGCAGTTCTTCGAGGAGCCATTTGTAATGACAGATGGCGGTCCGTTAGATGGAACGTTGTCCGTATCCCTGTTCATTTACCAGAACGGCTTCCAATTCAACAACTTCGGATACGCAGCGGCAGGGTCGTTCGTCCTGTTCATTTGCATTATCGCCGTCACGCTCGTTCAGCTCAGGCTGCAGAAGAACGAGACAGATATGACTTAAGGCAAGGGAGAGATCATTATGAGTTCAATAACCGCTGGCAAAAGGAAGGGCTCGCAGGAAGGAAAAAGCGGCCGTACGTTTCAGTGGATTTCCGGCATCATCCTGACGATTGGCGGCCTGTTTTTCCTGTTGCCGTTCTTCTGGATGATGATGTCCTCCTTCAAGCCGGAGAACGAAATTGTCCAAATTCCGCCGACGCTATGGCCGGAAACCTTCACGCTGTACAATTTTCAGTATCTGTTCGAGAACATGAACTTCGGTATCTATCTTCGAAATACGCTGATTATCGTGGCGTTCTCGTTCGTAGGATTACTGCTAAACGCCGCTGCAGGTTTTGGCTTCGCCAAATACGATTTTAAAGGCCGGAACGCACTGTTCGTGCTCGTGCTGGCAACGATGATGATCCCAAGTCAGGTGACGATGATTCCGGTTTATTTGATCCTGAATACACTTGGACTTACGAATACGATGACAGGCATTGTGCTGCCGGGTCTGGTGGGGGCCTTCGGGATCTTCCTATTCCGCCAGTTCATGTCTACGGTTCCGACGGAGCTGCTGGAAGCCACACGTCTCGACGGTGCAAGTGAGTATCGTATTTTTCTGCAAATCGTGCTTCCCATTTCAAAGCCGATTCTCGCTGTGCAAGCCATTTTGACGTTCATCGCCGGCTGGAATAGCTTTCTCTGGCCGCTCATTATTGCGAATGATGAAGGGCTCTACACTCTATCGGTCGGCTTGTCGCTGCTTAAGGGGCAATATGCGGCAAACTTCGGCCTCCAGATGGCGGGGGCTACCTTCATGGTCGCGCCGGTGATCCTGTTGTTTACCTATTTTCAGAAGCACATCATTGAGAACTTCAGCATCTCCGGTATGAAATAACAAGCAAGCTCGGAAGGAGGGTGAAAAAGATGTCAGCTAGTAAGCCTAAACGGCCCAACATTTTGTTCATCATGTCGGATGATCATGCTTCCCACGCCATCAGCGCTTATGGGAGCCGGATTAATGAGACGCCGAATCTCGATCGGATCGCGAATGAAGGCATGACCTTTGACAACTGCTTCTGTACGAATTCGATTTGCGCACCGAGCCGGGCGGCCATTCTGACGGGCACGTACAATCATATCAATGGAGTGAAGACATTAGGTGATGATCTGGATGGACGGCAGGTCACGTTCCCGAAGCTATTGCAGGCAGGGGGATACCAGACTGCCATGATCGGGAAGTGGCATCTCGGACACGGTGGTCACCATGACCCGACAGGCTTTGATTATTGGAGTGTGCTGCCAGATCAAGGGGATTATCACGACCCGGATTTTTTGGAAATGGGCACCAAAAAGAAGTTCAAAGGGTATGTGACCGACATTATTACGGACAAGTCGCTTCAATGGATCGACAAGCGCGATCCCAAGCGTCCGTTCCTGCTCATGTGCCATCATAAGGCTCCGCATCGTCATTGGGAACCGGACGAGAAGCATATGCACTTATACGAAAATATGGACATTCCCGAGCCGGCTACCTTCAATGACGATTACGCGACCCGTTCGCAAGCTGCTGTCCAGGCGAAGATGCGCATCGATGATCTGAACGAGCTTGATACGAAGAACCCGCCACCGGAAGGACTAACGCCGGAAGAGACCCGCAAGTGGAAGTATCAGCGTTATATCAAGGATTACTTGCGCTGCATTGCTTCAATTGATGACAATGTAGGCCGCATGCTGGATTATCTGGATGAGCAGGGACTGACCGAGGATACTATTGTGATTTATACGTCTGATCAAGGCTTTTTCCTCGGAGATCATGGGTGGTTTGATAAACGGTTTATGTATGAGGAGTCGCTTCGCATGCCGTTCCTTCTCCGTTATCCGAAGGAAGTCAAGCCGGGCAGTGTGGCGAAGGACATGATTTTGAACACGGATTTTGCTCCAACCTTTCTGGATTACGCAGGCTTGCCGGTTCATGAAAGGATGCAGGGCGTCAGCATTCGTCCTTTGATGAATGGTGTTCTGCCCCAAGACTGGCGGAAAGCAATGGTGTATCGGTACTGGATGCACCTGGACGGCTGCCATGAAGTGTATTCCCACTACGGGCTCCGCACGGAGAGGTATAAACTCATTTATTATTACGCCCAGGCGTTAGGTACGACGGATTCCCGTGATGAGGACCGCCCGCCGGAGTGGGAGCTTTTTGATCTGGAGGCAGATCCGTATGAGCTGAACAATGTATACGCTGATCCGGCTTATGCCGCTCGGAGGATTACATTGACGAAGCAATTGGAGCAGTTGATGGACGAGATAGAGGATGAATATATCCATTAAATCTATAGAGCTCTTTAAGGGAGCTATTCATGAAAGCTTGGAGGAATGACGCGGTGAACGACATGGAATTGCAACGATTATTGAGCATGATGACGCTGGAGGAGAAGGTGGATCAGCTCTTGCAGCTGGCTCCGGCTTTTTTTGAAGGGGCGAACAGTGCCGGCCAGATTACCGGTCCGCTTGAAGGGCTTGGGATCACCGAGGCAACGGTACGCCGTGCGGGATCAGCGCTCGGACTCGGCGGTGCCGAGGAGGCCATTGCCATCCAAGACGCGCACTTGCGCCATAACCGGCTTAATATTCCGCTTCTGATCATGGCCGACGTCATCCACGGCTACCGCACCATCTTTCCAGTGCCGCTCGCAATCGGCAACTCGTGGGACATGGAGTTGGCTGGCCGAACGGCAGCGATCGCGGCCAAGGAAGCAGCGGCAGCGGGCATCCATGTTACCTTCTCACCCATGGCGGATTTGACGCGAGATCCCCGGTGGGGTCGGGTCATGGAATCGACAGGGGAGGATCCATGGCTGAACGGCGAGTATGCGCGAGCGTTTGTGCGCGGCTATCAGGGCAAGGATGTGGCCAAAGAGCCTTATAAGATTGCGGCGTGCATCAAGCACTTTGCCGCATATGGAGCAGCTGAAGGCGGGCGGGATTACAACACCGTGGATATGTCAGAATGGATGCGCCGCGAGTATTATATGCCTTCCTATCGCGCGGCTCTTGATGAGGGCTGCGAAATGGTGATGACGGCATTCAATACAGTGGATGGTATTCCTGCTACGGGCAATCGCAAGCTCATGCGTGACCTGCTGCGAGAGGAATGGGGCTTTAACGGTGTGCTCATTTCGGACTGGGGCGCCGTGAAGGAAATGATTCCGCATGGTGTCGCTGAAAATGAGAGGGAGTGTGCGCGCAAAGCCATTGAAGCCGGGGTCGATATCGAGATGATGTCACCTTGCTATCCGCATCATCTGCAAGAGCTGGTGGAGAGCGGCGAAGTGGACGTCAAGCTCGTGGACGAGGCAGTGATGCGCATTCTAAGGCTGAAGCGTAAGCTCGGGTTATTTCAAAAACCGCATCGATACGCGGACCCGGCGGCGGAGCAGGACATACTGCTCTGTGCAGAGCATTTGGATGCAGCGCATGAAGCCGCGCTTAGGTCCTGCGTACTGTTAAAGAACGAACAGAATACTCTTCCCTTGAACAAGGACATGAAGACAGCGCTCATCGGTCCGTTCGCGGTCAGCGATGATTTGCTGGGGCCATGGTCATGCATGGGCAAGCGGGAAGAAACAGCTACACTGGCCGAAAGCATGAGCCTGCTTGCGGCTTCATCCGCCTTAACCGCCGTTGGCTGCGGTGTCGAATCGATCACGGAAAAGGAGCTCACAGATATGCTGACTGCGGCGCGTTCGGCTGATGTGGTCGTACTGGCGCTTGGCGAAGCTTCGGAGATGAGCGGCGAGGCGGGCTGCCGCGCGGACATACGCCTGCCGGGCTGTCAGCTGGAGCTGGTCCAAAGGGTGCGCGAGCTGGGAAAGCCGACGGTTGCAGTTTTGTTTAACGGCCGACCGCTGGATCTTCACGGTGTACTGGATGAAGCTGATTCCGTACTGGAGGCATGGTACCCTGGCACGAAAGGTGCTGAGGCGGTAGCAGAGCTGCTCTATGGCGAAGCTAATCCCTCAGGACGTTTGACAATGAGCTTCCCGTATTCCGTTGGACAGGTGCCTGTCTACTATAACGCCTTCAATACCGGGCGTCCGCAAAGCGATCCAAGCGCTCCGGTTCGTTATGAATCACAATATCTGGACATCCCTAATGAACCGCTTCTACCGTTTGGTTACGGTCTTGGCTATACCGAGTTTGAGTACGGGCAAGCCGTATTATCTTCCGATGAGCTTCACGCTGGCGATAGCCTGAGCGTAAGTGTCAGTGTGACGAACGCCGGATCGCGCGCCGGTGAGGAGACCGTTCAACTATATGTGCGAGACATATCGGGTGAGACTGTGCGGCCGCTGCGCGAGCTGAAGGCGTTCCGCAAGATTACGCTTAATGCGGGCGAGACCAAGGAAATCGAGTTCTTGTTGACGGAAGACATGCTTCGATATCACCATAGTGATTTGTCTTACCACAGCGATTCAGGAGCCTTCATAGCGATGGTGGGTCCAAACAGCCGGGAGGTGCAAGAGCTGCCATTCCAGCTGATCTCGGGTGTTTACGGCACGACAACAACTACAACATAAAACAGAGAATACAGACAAGACAGCAGTTAGAGGTAGGGGAAAGGAGCAAGGCAATGAATACTGGGCAATTAGCAAATAGCGAGTTTTCCGTGCAAACAGACGGACTGGCCTTCACGTTTATGAAGAGCGGAGACCTTCGCGAAATTCGCTACAAGGATCTGATGATCAATCAGGTGATGTCGAATCCGCTTGACGGATCGATGAACAATCTTTTTTTACGCTTGCACAAAGAGGGCCGGCTTGAATACGCACCGCTCCTTGGCGTTTCTTCAGGAAGCATCGTCAGCGCTTCTGATCGGCGTATTTTGTGGACAGGAGAAGCACTGGGCGTTGCCTATCGCGTAACCTTTACGTTAATGCCCGGGCTAATCTGGTTCTGGGAGGTCAGCCTGTCCGCAGCGGGAACACCTGGCGTTGTGGTGGACGTTGTCTATGGTCAGGATCTGGGGCTTGCCGATCAAGGAGCCGTGCGCACTAACGAAGCATATATGTCGCAATATATTGGCCATACGGTTTTTGAGACCGACGAGAGAGGCTATACGGTATGCTCGCGGCAGAATCAACCGATGACCACCGGCTTTCCTTATCTGCAGCAAGGATCGTTGACTGGTGCGGCGGGCTTTTCGACCGATGGCTTCCAATTCTTCGGTCTCTCCTACAAGGAGACGGACGTTCCGGAAGCGCTTCGTCACAAGCAACTGGCGAATAAGGTTTATCAGTACGAATTTGCCTACACGGCACTGCAGTCGGAGCTGCTGGAAGTCGGAATTGAAGAGAAAACGGTGGTCTTCTACGGCCTCCTGAACCCGAATCATGAAGCGGCAATATGCGAGCTGGAATATGTGGAAGAGATCAAGCAAGCTTGGCAAGGAGCACAATCACTGAAAGGTGAAGAGCTTTCCCCCATCGGTGAACCCCTTGCCTGGAACGTGAGCGTCGGATCTCCGCTGCAAGCAGACGACATGACGGAAGGCGAGATTCAGGCGCTGTTCCCGTCAAGGCAGCAGGAAGAGCGTGTGAACGATGAGCTGCTCTCCTTTTTCACAGATACGTACGAGCATGTCGTGCTAAAACAAAAAGAGCGGCGCATGGAGCGGCCTCATGGTCATATTCTGATGAGTGGCGACAACGCCCGGGTGAACGACAATGTAGCGTCATCGACAAACTATATGTACGGGCTTTTCCACTCGCAAATTACGTTAGGCAATACGTCGTTCAACAAGCTGATGAGTAATGCACGTAACGCATTAAATGTGTTAAAGACGTCGGGACAGCGGATTTATGTGGAGATTGACGGACAATTTCGGTTGCTGACTCTCCCATCTCTGTACGAACTCGGCTTTAACTACGCACGCTGGCATTACAAAATAGAGAAAGATGTTCTTACGATTACCGCATGGTCGTCCCCGGACGTCCCGGAGCTGTTTCTCGAGGCCGTCTCTCGTCAAGGTGAGGCCTATCGCTTCCTCGTGACTAACCAGATCACGATGAACGACAAGGAATACGAGGTTCCGTTCCTGATGGAACGCGATGGCGGTGAGCTGATCTTCCGAGCTCATCGGGAATCGTTAAGCGCTGGCGTTTACCCGCATCTCCATTTTCGTATGCGCCTTAGCGGCACTGCTATGCAGGTGTTGGACGAGCGCGCGTTGGTTGCGGGAGCACCGGAAGGCTCCGCCTCCCTGGTTGTGCTAGAGCTTGAGCCGACTGCCATGTGGCGGCTGAGCATTCAAGGGCGTCTGGAAAAAGCCGTCTCAGCGGTACCGGAGCATAACCGCTTGATGGAGCGTCCCGTCGAGGCTGATATTTCGGCCTATCGTCAATTTCTCGGTGACGTCATGAACGGCTTCGACTTATCTCACGATTCGGCGGAGCAGCAGGAAGAGCTGGATAAATATAACACACTCGCTTGGTGGTACACACACAATATGCTTGTGCACTACTCCGTACCGCATGGCCTGGAGCAATACAGCGGTGCTGCCTGGGGCACGCGAGACGTCTGCCAGGGACCGACGGAATATTTTCTTGCGACCGGCAAGTTCGGTCAAGTGAAAGAAATTCTGAAAACCGTGTATAGTCATCAATATATAGAAGAAGGAAACTGGCCGCAATGGTTCATGTTTGACCGATATTACCGGATCCAGCAGGAAGAGAGCCACGGCGATGTCATCGTATGGCCGCTTAAGGTGCTTGGCGATTACTTGCGGATTACAGGCGATTACGCATTGCTGAACGAAAAAATCCCTTACACCACGCACGGGGGAGAGCTTACGCAGGTCACCTATACGTTACTTGATCATGCGCGCAAAGAAATTCAGTATATAAAGGACCATTTTCTCCATGGAACCAGGTTGTCATCCTACGGCGATGGGGATTGGGATGACACGCTCCAGCCGGCGAATGCGAAGCTGAAGCAATTTACAATTAGCAGCTGGACTGTGTCGCTAACATTCCAGACATTTACTCAGCTCTCCGGAGTGCTGGCGGATAAGGGCGGTGAACTGGAAGCCTTGGCGAGTGAGCTTAGTGAACTTGCGGAAGGCATGAAGGAAGATTTTAACCGTTATCTCGTGAAGGATGGTGTGACCTCTGGCTTTGCTTATATGGAGGAGCCGGGCGAGGTTCAACTGATGCTGCATCCCAGCGATGACAAGACAGGGATCCGTTACCGGCTCCTGCCGATGACTCGCAGCATGATCGGGGAGCTGTTCGATAAGGATCAAGCAGATTCTCATTACCGCTTGATCGAGCAAGAGCTGCTGTGTCCAGATGGCGTGCGCCTGATGAATCGTCCGGCTGATTATGCGGGTGGTGTCAGCACGAGATTCAAGCGCGCCGAGCAAGCGGCTAACTTCGGACGTGAGATCGGGCTTCAATACGTACACGCGCATATTCGCTTCATTGAAGCGACAGCCAAGCTAGGAAAAGCCGAAGAGACCTGGAAGGCGCTGGCTGCAATTAATCCGATCGGCATCCAACACGTAGTGCCGAATGCGGATCTAAGGCAAAGCAATGCTTACTTCAGCAGCTCCGACGGTAAATTCGATGATCGCTACGAAGCTGCGGATGGTTTCGGCAAGCTGCGCTCCGGGGAGGTTAAGGTCAAAGGCGGCTGGCGCATCTATTCCAGTGGTCCGGGGATTTACATGAACCAGCTGATCTCGAACGCACTCGGTATTCGTCAGGAGAGCGGCGATCTGGTGGTAGATCCCGTGCTTCCGGCCGGGATGGATGGCATGCAATTTTGTTTCCGATGGAATGGCAAAAAAATCGTATTCCGTTACAACGTAAGCGGTGAATCGGTTCGCTGCGTTACTGTGAACGGTGAGCAGGTTCTGACGGTACAGCAGCCGAACCGTTACCGCCACGGCGGAGTACGGATTCCGAAAGATCATTTGGAGGCGCTGCTCGTTGATGGCGTGAACCAAATCGTGATTGAGATGGCATAGATAGGCGGGGGATTCAGGGGATTCGGTATAGAGTCTAAACAATATGGACTTTCATGAGGAATATATCCCTCGTTCCCCCGTCTCCTGCTATAATTGTAATCATTATGTAAGTAATAGGTAGCAAGTGATAGGAGCGAAAGCTATGGTAAGCATCAAGGACATAGCCAGGCGTGCGGGAGTATCGATTTCGACTGTATCCTATGCGCTCAATGGCAATCCCAAAGTCACCGAGGAGACGAGTAAACGGATTCTTGCCGTGGCGAAAGAGCTGAATTATGTGCCGAACGCGGCCGCTCGCACCCTGAAGAAGCGGGAGACGCGAATTATTGGTGCGTTCCTGACGACTTTTGAAGGCGCTTTTTACGGCAAGCTGCTTCAAGGAATGAAGGAAGAAATGAACAAGCGGGGCTACGATCTCGTCATTTGCAGCGGAACACAATCCCATCGGATGCTGCCTGAAGGTATACTGGACGGTGCGATTATCCTCGATCGCCTATTCTCAGATGAGGAGCTGCTTCTGCATGCGAATCGGGGGCATAAGCTCGTGGTGCTCGACCGGGAGCTCAAGCATGATAATATCGTGCAGGTGCTGCTGGACAACAAAGCCGGCGCGACGTTTGCCATGGAGTATTTAATCCGCAATGGTCATCAGAAGCTGTACGCGGTGACGGGCCCGGAAGGTTCGTTCGACTCTGAACAGCGTCTTGGCGCGGCCCGGCAGACGGTGGAGAGGGGAGGCCCGCTTATCACTTATAAGGAGATCCCGGGTAATTTTGATAAGGCAAGCGGCGAGGCGGCAGCCTTGCGGATCATATCGGAGTACGACGGGCCCGTAGGCGTCTTCTGTCTCAACGACGAGATGGCGATCGGTATGTACCAGGCTTTGAGAGGAACACCCTATCGGGTCGGCGAGCATATTCATGTGGTCGGCTTCGATCATATTGACATTACGGATTATGTACAGCCGCGCATGGCTACCATCGATTACTCCGAACGGCGTTGGGGGGCTGTAGCGGCAGAGCAGCTTATCAAGCTGGTGGAAGGCGACAGCTCCGCGCAGCATGAACGAATTTACGTCGGGCTGGTTGAAGGAGAATCTGTAGGGCCGGCGAGCGCTGGCATGTAAAAAAGGACTTTTTTATGGATGAAAGAAGATTGTTGCGAGTATCGAGTAAGTGCGCTATTTATGTAGTTAAGGCCTGGCGAAAACGCTGTTGAAGTTTACCTTGTATTGTAGCATTGAACTAGTTAACTAGAAGAAGGTATCTACCTCACTGATGAGGCGATGCCTTCTTTTTAATTTGCAGTCGGTCGTGCTTGTCAGCAGCAAGCTGCATTCTAACGGTTGCCACAGCGCTTAATGGTGCTAAACAGTCGCATTCCCCAATCTAACGGTTGCCACAGTGGCTAAATGTGCGAAAATGCGAGCTTTTAATTAACTAGGGTTCAAATAGCCCCGCTGGCAACCGCTAGAGCTACTAGCCGGCGGCTGGAGAGGCGCACAAATCCTTCAGCAACCGTTAAAGTTACCGAAGCACGATTATCATAACGCGACCTGGAATTTACCCACCCATCAGCAACCATTGAGGTTACCGACCAACCTCTGCGGTAGCCGCCAGAGTTACAATTCGCCGGACCCCATATTACATCGCTTCTGCGAATTAAGACTCACGCCGGGAAGAGATGGTATGGGTACATAGAACTTGAAAAAATGGATTGACAAGTCTAAAGTCCTACATTATATTAAGCATATAATGTCGAAAAAAAGATATATTTGGCAAACTTGTCGAAAGACTAGGACGCAAAGCCACGGGTCTAAAGCAATGAGAATTGCTACGATCGCCGGGTTGCAGCAGCAGACACATGTCTGCTTGTTCCTCTGTCCTTTTACATGGGCAGAGGTTTTTTTGTTACCAAATCAAGCGTTGATCACTGCATGAGGGAGAGCCTATGACTGATTCAAGCCCGATCGATTCACTTCTGGAGATGTATTTGTTTGAAAATTCCACTTTGCTGGAGCAGCTAGAGAATATCATTTTGGAATGCGAGCATGTCAATGCTTACCCGGCAGCAGCCGTCCACGAGATCTTCCGGATCATGCATACGATTAAGGGCTCCTCCACCATGATGCAATTCAATCACATTGCCGCTTTGTCGCATGCGATGGAGGATCTTTTTGCGTATTTAAGGGAACGGGAAGAGGTGCTGGCTGACTATTCCCAGCTGTCCGAGCTCGTGCTTCAAGGCAGTGATTTCATCAAGATCGAGCTGCTCAAGCTGCAAAATGGACATATCGCAGATGAAGACAGCGCGACTCTGACCCACAGAATTACGGCTTATCTGGACCAGCTGAAAACGAACCAAGACCCATGTCCTTCTACGTCCTCGGAGGATGATCATGAAATCGGTTTAGCGAATCTGGACGCTCCTGCGGCCGGGTTTAAAGCGGTTGTATTTTTCGGCAATGACCCGGGAATGGAAGGTGTAAGAGCTGTTCAGCTTATTCAGAGCCTGGAAGACATCGAGGCGAATTACAGCTATCATCCCAAGGATTCACTAGGGGGAGCAGAAGAGACTGCATTTATCCGGAATCATGGCTTCCAGCTTCTTTTTCAGGATAAGCATAATTACAGTGAGGTGCATCAATGCATCAGAGAGGCTTGCGGCGTGACGGCCGTTCAATTGTTTGACAGTGACGCTGACAGCAGCAACCACAGCCGCCACAACGGTAAGCGTGACAATGAACCAACCACAGCTCCTCGCCCGGCACATCCAAGCTCAAAAAATGGAGCGGAGGATAAGGTGCCTCTGGCAGCGGTTGAGCGTTCCCCCATGCAGTCAGCCAGCTATCTGAGCGTAAATGTCAGCAAGCTGGATGAGCTGATGAATCTGATCGGCGAGCTTGTTATTGCGGAATCCATGGTCACCCAGCATCCGGAGCTTCAAGGGCACCCGCTGGAGCAGTTCAAGCATGCCGCCCGGCATCTTACCAAGATTACCAAGGAAATTCAGGATAAAACGATGTCCATTCGCATGGTGCCTCTGGAAAGCTGCTTCCACAAAATGAACCGGGTGCTGCGGGACATGTCCAAGAAGCTGGACAAGGATATCCGGCTTCAGCTGATCGGCGAAGAAACCGAGGTCGATAAGAGCATCATTGACAAAATAACGGATCCTCTGATGCATCTCGTCCGCAATGCCGCGGATCATGGATTGGAGACGGGCCCTGAACGAGAAGCCGCGGGAAAAGCGCGGACCGGAACGCTCACGTTAGAAGCCCGGAACACGGGCAGTGAGGTTATGATTATCGTTCGGGACGACGGCCGGGGGATGGACCGGGGAAAGCTGCTAGCTCGCGCGCGCGAGAAAAATATGCTTTACAAGGAAGAGGCCGACATGTCTGATCGGGAGGTCTATCAGCTGATTTTCATGCCGGGTTTTTCGACCAAAGACAGTATCTCCGAATTTAGCGGCCGGGGAGTTGGCATGGACGTCGTGCTCCAAAATATTGACAGCATCGGTGGAACCGTATTCATCGACAGTGAGCCGGGACACGGCTCTGCCATTACCATTAAAATTCCGCTGACACTGGCCATCATTGACGGCATGAATGTGAAGGTAGGCTCCTCTCGCTTCACCCTTCCGATTTCTTCCATTAAGGAATCGTTCCGGCCACAAGGCAAGGATATCATCAGGGATCCGGATGGCTGTGAAATGATCATGGTCCGGGGGCAATGCTATGCCATCATTCGGCTGTATGAGCATTTCAAGCTCCATTCCGATGTCCAAACGGTGGAGGACGGCATTTTAACGATGGTAGAAGTGGACGGGCAGCAGGTATGTCTTTTTGCAGATGAGCTGCTTGGTCAGCAGCAGGTGGTGATCAAGGCTCTGCCGGTCTACATTAAGAAGCTTACGAATTTAAAAGGAATTGCGGGATGCACGCTCTTAAGCGATGGGAGCACCAGCTTGATTCTGGATATTCCGCATCTGATATCACATTAGGGAGAGGATCACATGGGGCAGGCGTCCAATTTGGCATTACAGGACGATGGGGGACAGGTTGAGGATACGCTGACAGGGAAGTTTCTAACGTTTTTGGTGGATCAGGAGTACTACGGCATTCCGATTCAATATGTAAAAGAAATTGTGGGGCTGCACACCATCACGGAGGTCCCGGAAATGCCGGTGTACATCAAGGGCATTATTAATTTAAGAGGCAGAATTATTCCCATAATGGATATCCGCCTTCGATTTAAAAAGCCATACCGGGCATACAATGACCGGACTTGCATTATCGTTGTGGACATTGATGAGCTGTGTGTCGGTCTGATCGTGGATAGTGTGTCTGAGGTATTGTGGATTGCAAGTGAAGACATTGTTCCTCCTCCGGGTCTTGGCATCGGCGGCGCGAGATATGTGATGGGAGTCGGAAGGTCCGATGGCGGCGCGAAGCTGCTGCTCGACTGTAACCGGCTGCTTAATGATCATGAGCTGGAACAGCTCGATAACCTAAACACCCCCAGGGAGGAACTGTAATGAAATGGTTCATGGATTTGAAAATTGGTAGAAAGCTCATTCTTTCGTTCGTATTTGTCGCGCTTTTGGCAGGAGTGGTGGGCACAGTTGGCGTCCTGAATATGAACAATATCGACAAGGATTACAATCAGCTATATGCAGATTACGGAGTCGCTGTAGGTGATATTGGCTCAGCAGGAATATCTTTTCATCAGATGAGAGCTTCCATACGGGATGTGATGCTGACTGAAAATTCAGCAGACAAGCAGCAGTACGTGGAAGATGCACGGAGTAAGCTCCCGCTAATCAACGCTGCATTAATGAGGTTTGAGGAGTCTCTGGTAAATGAGTCCACCCGCCAAATCTTCAATGAGCTGCAGCAAACGCTTCAGCAGTATGAAACGGTGTTTGAAAATGCGATGGCTCTGGATCGCGATGGACAAACCCAGCAGGCCTACGAGCTGATTCAGACCGAGGCGAATGCGCTAGCTGGCGTCGCGTCCGGGTACATAGCCCAGCTGTATGATAACAAAATTACCGACGGCTATGCATTGTCAGAGCAGCTGACCGACCAGACCAATACGACCATTGTAACGATGATTGTCATTGTGGCAGTTTCCGTCCTTTCGGCAATCGTGCTGGGTTTATTGATTTCCCGGTGGATCAGCGGACCGATCCGTAACATGGTTCATGTGGCAGAAAGTATTGCTGATGGAGATTTGAATGTTGCTATTGAAGTGAATTCCAAGGATGAAGTGGGCGTGCTTGCCGCAGCCTTCCAGCGCATGACCGATAATTTAAACAACGTCATGAACAATATTCAGACCGCTTCCGAGCAGGTTGCTTCCGGTGCAAGACAAGTATCAGAGGCCAGTATTACGCTATCCGACGGTGCTACCGAGCAGGCAAGCTCGGTGGAGGAATTAACGGCATCTCTACAAGAGGTATCAGCGCAAACACAGCAAAATGCGGGGGGTTCTGACCGTGCCAATCTTTTGGCAGTAGAGACCAAAGCCAATGCAGCCAGAGGCAGCAGCCAAATGAAGGATATGCTGGAGGCGATGGAGGATATCAATCAGGCCTCGGCCAGCATCTCCAAGATCATCAAGGTGATTGATGAAATTGCGTTTCAGACGAATATTTTGGCACTGAATGCGGCTGTGGAAGCTGCCCGTGCCGGTCAGCACGGCAAGGGGTTTGCGGTGGTAGCAGAAGAAGTACGGAATTTGGCAGCACGATCGGCGAATGCAGCGAAAGAGACGACAGAGATGATTGAAGGCTCCATGAAAAAAGTAGAAGCAGGCACCAAGATTGCCAACGAAACGGCCTCGGCCCTGCAGCAGATTGTCGACGATATTTCACAGGTTGCGGAGCTGATTGACCAGATTGCGGTGTCGTCCAATGAACAGGCAGCTGGGATTAACCAGATCAATCAAGGCTTGATTCAGGTCTCCCAGGTGGTACAAGGAAATTCGGCGACCTCGGAAGAAAGCGCAGCAGCGAGTGAGGAGCTGTCGAGCCAGGCAGAGCTTTTGAATGAGCAGCTGAGTAAGTTCAAGCTTCGTAAAATCCATGGGTCAGTCAGCTACCGGTCTCAGCCTATGTCCCCTGATCTGATTCGCATGATCGAGAAGCTGAGCTATTCTGCGGACAGACCGGCTGCGGAGCCTGTGGTGGCTTTCAAGGAATATAAGGAAAAGCCGCTGAAAATCTCCCTTAGTGACGAGGAGTTTGGAAAATATTAGTTCTTGAATGAGCTGCGATTAGAGGGGGGGCGCCCCCTCTTTTTTAGTCAGGAGAGGTGAAGGATTGCGATGATTCAAATTACAGATCAGGAGTTTCAGCAGCTCGTGCATTATATTAAGCAGCATTACGGCATTCATCTGAAGGCCGAGAAGAGAACGCTGGTCATGGGGCGCTTGGGAAGTGTGCTGCAGCAACTGAGGATGAACAGCTTTACGGAATATATCGAATATGTGCAAGCCGATCCAACGGGGCAGGCCTCGCGTCTGCTGGCAGACAAAATTTCCACGAACCACACGTTTTTTATGCGCGAGCCAGAGCATTTTTTGTTGTTCCGGGATCAGGTTCTGCCGAGTCTGGTGCATCAAGCCAGGGATCAGGATCTGCGGGTATGGAGTGCAGGCTGCTCTACGGGCGAGGAGCCGTACACGCTTGCCATGATCATGGACGAGTATTTTGGCTTGGAGAAGTCGGAGTGGGACACCCGGGTGCTCGCCACGGATCTTTCGAGCAAGGTGCTGGATACCTGCAGGGCAGGTCTGTACGAGGAGGAGAAGCTGCAAGCGCTGCCGGCTCCGTGGCGCAAGGCTTATTTTCAAGCTGCAGGCCCCGGGAAGTTTAAGGTAGCCAAAAAGCTGCAGCAGGAGGTTATTTTTCGCCGATTTAATCTGATGGAGCCAGTGTTTCCATTTAAAAAGAAGTTCCACGTCATATTTTGCCGGAATGTGATGATCTATTTCGATGCCGTGACCAAGCGCCAGCTTGTGGAAAAGTTTTATGAGTGGATGGAGCCGGGGGGATATCTGTTTATTGGGCATTCAGAAACGCTTGATCGGGAGCATACGAAATTCAAGTATATGATGCCGGCGGTGTACCGAAAGGAGGGGTAAGATGAGAAAAATCCGGGTGCTCGTTGTCGATGACTCCCTGTTGTTTCGCGAGGTGCTTTCGCGGGGGCTGATGATGGATCCCGGCATTGAGGTGGTAGCCACCGCAGAAGATCCTTTTGATGCCAGGGACAAAATATTGGAGCTTCGGCCCGACGTCATGACCTGTGATATTGAAATGCCCAAAATGAACGGCATTGATTTCATCCAGCGTCTTCTGCCGCAATATGCCTTGCCGGTCGTTGTGATCAGCACGATCAGTCATGCCGTGTTTGATGCCTTGAAGGCGGGAGCGGTCGATTTTCTGGCCAAGCCGAATGTGCAGACCTTGCAGCAGATGCAACTCTTTATTCAAGAGCTGATTACGAAGGTGAAGACGGCGGCAAAGGCAAATCTGGTACAGCACAGAGCTTCTCCTGCTCTATCCCGTGCATGGCCGTCACCCGCAGCAGCCGCGGAGGATCGGTTGATTGCGGTTGGTGCATCCACGGGAGGTACGGAAGCCATCCACGATCTGTTAAAAAGCCTGCCCGACGATCTGCCGGGCATGCTGATTGTACAGCATATTCCGCCGGTGTTCTCTCGCATGTTTGCAGAACGGTTGAACCAGTTCTCCGGTTTTACGGTATGTGAGGCGAGCAGTGGACTATATGTGCAGCGCGGTCATGTGTATATTGCTCCCGGCGATCAGCATATGAAGGTGAAAAAGATAGGCGACCGGTACAGAATTGAGTGCTTTCATGGTGACAAAGTGAATGGTCACTGTCCGTCGGTAGATGTACTGTTTGATTCTGTCGCCAAGGAGGCAGGGGTCCATGGCATCGGGATTATTCTGACCGGGATGGGATACGACGGGGCAAAAGGGCTCATGTCCATGCGCCGCAAAGGAGCCCGCACGCTCGGACAGGACGAGGCTTCTTGCGTCGTCTACGGCATGCCCAAGGCCGCCTACCAGCTTGGCGCGGTGGAGAAGCAGGCTTCTCTCACGCACCTGCCCAGAGTGCTGTGCAGCATGATCTAGACCGGCCGGGTAGGAGCGGGTGTGGGTGTGGCTATGGCGGCGGGCCTGGCTTTGGTGCTGGGCCTGGCTTTGGTGAAGCTAGGGCTCTAACGGTTGCCACAAGCGTTAACTAGCAGCTATTGTGCACATTGCAAATCTAACGGTTGCCAGAGTGGCTAAACAACGCAAATTGCAAGGAAAACGCGCAGTTCAGTGCAAATAGCCACTGTAGCAACCTTTAGAAAGAGAAATGTTACTCAATACCTCCAATAAGCACTGTGGCAACCGTTAGCCGCACCTATCTCAACTACGAGACCTCAAAGTGTGCAAACGTAACTGTCCCCGCCACCGTCAACACACTAAATATCACTCGGGCTCGCGGGCATCCGTTAGAGCAGGAGCGCGGTCAGAAGCAGTAGCAAGTATTAGCCGCGGGATCAGGCACAGCAGTGAAACCCATGGTAGTTGTCCTCACTCTAGTCATTTTCATCCTTAAAGTGTGATCACTTGTAGACGATCAGCCTTATTTACGAAGTTGATAAGTGCGATAGCGCAGTTTGCCGCTGGCTACGGTGAGCAGTTTTTTGCCGACCAGGGTACGAAGAAGGACTCGGGTGCGGTTCTCGGACAGGCCGAGGTGGGATCAATTTTTCTGAGTTGCAAATGATGCAATTTCGTGCAGGAAATGCACGGCAAGTCATTAGGTTTGCAGTAATATTTAACTCGAAGGGGGAGAGTAGGAGGTTGGATAGTCTGGAAAGGATGAATAGCGTCACGGATATATCGAAAAGAATTTAGTGGACATAACTCGCATGATGAGATAGCAAAGATCGCTTTGCTCTACGTATATTGTCATGAATAGTGATAAAGTGTATTGAGAATCCCACTAAATATTGAAATGGAATTCGTGCACATTTGGAAAAAGTTAGTTAGACTTTCTCTTTTATTTTAGTGATTATCTGGTAAATAATAATTGCTAAGATAGATAGAGCAGCCAATCCTGCAAATATATATATTAAATACATAAACCATCTAATTGGTTTTGGTAAACTATTCATATTTACTCTTTTAGTAGGAGCCCCCATTACATTACGATAATGATCGGTCACACTATTGAAAGATACGTCATCATTCAATTCGTTTAAATCATACTTTTGATTTTCGTCCTCAGGCTTATGATCCACTTCGATCACTTCCTTGTTATAATTTTACTTTAATGTGAAATAAGATTATAATATAAAACACTTTTTATTTCCAAAGTTACATTCGATATTAAATTTGGTTGGCTGATCCGAGTATGTGTATGGGTGGAGGATCAGTTCAAAATTCATATACTATAAATCACTAACAGGGAGGTATATACATGAAGAAAAAATATTTACTGGTTCCCGCCGCAGGAGTTTGTGCTTTAGCTATGATGTTATCAATGGTTTCTGCTTCATCTAATAACAGTAATTCAAAATTAATCAGTCAATCATTTGATGAGATGAAAGTAACGATTGATAAGATCGATAAGATCAGTGCTATACAAAATCAAAATTTGGCATCTTTTGATACACTGAAAGTAGACGTAGAAGACTTTGTTTTTTACAAAGCAAATGCACAATTGGTTGCGAAACTGAAAAACACTGAAGTGCCCAGTGATCAGTATCTAATTGATAATATGCTAAAAGACAAATTAACTGCATATGAAGCTATACAGCAAGGAATTACTGTGAGCGATGAGGAAGTACAAAAAGAGATCGATTTTCAACGAGATGTATTTGAAAATCAAATGGATTTGTCATCTCCAGAAGTACAAGATGTTTACGATATGATGAAGAACAGAATCAGAATCACAGGATTATCTGAAGAGGAATTTTGGAAGGCTGATTTCGTTAAACAAGGTTATAAAGATGCATTATTGGAAGGGAAGTTAATGAATTCTTTGCGTGGGGACGATAGAACTTTTGAAACCATTGAAGACTTCCAGAAGTACAAAGAAGAATTATTAACCAAGTATAAGGATAAAGTCAGGTTAAATCTTGACGTACTCAACAACATCTGATTTTCCAAAAAATTGTTTCTAGGTGTAAGAATTACATTCCCCAAGGATCTATCTTCTCAATGACCGAAGAAAGGATCAAATTTATAGCTTAAACTTCATTAGCAGAGTATCTAGTGGTCTTCTCAAGTTATGAAGTAATAATTCTTGCTCGCCAACTCAGCTGAGGTATATTGGAAGGAATAAAATAAACCTTGTGAGCGGAAGTACCGCAGACACTGACCTTTTGGGGTAGAAGTCTGCGGTTTTTTATGTTCAGGTTAATATAGGAGGATGTTAGGATGAAAAACTGCACATTTTGTTCAACCAAAACCGCTATGCTGTTCACACATATGGACCATGATTCAGGGGAGTTTTGTATTGAGTGTTATTTGTAGTTGCATGGTTCGTGTGGGGTTTGTAGCTTTCCATTGGTTCCGTTAGGGATTGAATTGGATGTGGATTATCTACTAAAAGCAAAGTTCATCGGCTTTAGTAGTCGGCTTTAGTAGGAAGAGCTTTCTGTTCTCTTTGTTTAAATTCATTTTGTGTTAACAAAAATAGCCGCCATATCACGAGCCTGCTCTTTCAAGAGGCTCGTAATACAGCGGCATGTGCTTCATACCGTAAGTTTTTCAATGTTTATGCCAGGTGCGGGGAGCGCAGGGCCCGCTTCCTGCGCAGGGCTCATGCACGTCCTTCCGGCATAGCTCTTGCCTCGGCACACGCCCTGCACCGCACGCTCACGCTCTGCCTTGCCCCGACACGCGCCCCGCTTCCCGCACGCGCATCGCGCGCTGCCCGCATAAACGGCCCCGCATACCGGGGCTTTGCCCACACCCGGCTTACTTCCGCTTCTTCTCAGCCGCAGCCTCCGGCACCGGCACGGTGCGGAAGAAGGCCTTGATCTCCTCTCGCCGTGTCTTCGGCAGGAGGATGTACAGAATGTCGTCTTCGAGGAGCAGGGTCTGCCCTCTTGGCGTAATAATCTTGCCCTCCCTCACGATTGCGTTGATCAGCGCGACGTGGGGGATCTGGGATTCCCGAAGCTCCTTGCCGGCGACCCGGGAGCCGGGCTCCACAACAATTTCGATAATTTCCGAATTGGTCTGGCCCATGGATACGAGCTCCAGACTGTGGGGCACGGATACTTTTTTGCCGCCGGAAAGGCCTAGCTTGTTAGCTAATGGTGTAATAGTCGCCCCTTGAATGAGTGCGGACGTCAGCACGACGAAGAACACAACATTAAATAGCAGCTGGCTTCCTTCCAGTCCGGCCATCATCGGATAAGTGGCCAGTACGATCGGTACGGCCCCGCGCAGCCCCGCCCAGGAAATAAACGTAATCTCCTTCAGGTTGAAGTTCAGAAACCTCAGGCTGATAAACACGCCAATAGGACGCGCAACGAACATCAGCAGGAGAGACAAGGCAAGTCCTTGCCATACAATATGAATCAGCTGATTCGGGAACACGAGCAATCCCAGCAAAATAAACATCAGAATCTGCATCATCCACGCAAAGCCTTCATTAAAGCGGAAGATGGAGTGCCGATACGTCAGATCCGAATTGCCGACCAGCACGGCCATGACGTAAACGGCGAGCAGCCCGCTGCCCTGCAGCAAAGCTGTGACACTATACGTAAGAATCGCCAGGGCCATCGAGAGCACGGGGTAGAGCCCGGACGAATCCAGATTGATTTTGTTAATAATCCAGACCGAGGCTTTACCGAACAGCAGTCCGGCGGCGAGGCCCAGTCCCATTTGCCAGAACAGCCCCAGCACCATCGACCATACACTGGTATCCGGCTGCATGATGAGCTCGATCAGGGCAACGGTCAAAAAGATCGCCATCGGGTCATTTGTCCCCGACTCGGCTTCCAGCGTAGAGGTCAACCGGGGCTTAATATTCTTGTTGCCCAGGACAGCAAATACGGCTGCGGCGTCCGTGGAGCCGACGATGGCTCCGAACAGCAGGCCTTCCAGCCAGCTGACGCCCAGAATATATTTGGCCAGCACCCCGATAATTGCAGTCGTAATAAACACGCCAACGGTGGCTAGCGTGACGGATGGGATAATAACTTTTCTAGTGCTGGACCATTTGGTCTGCAAGCCGCCCTCAAACAGGATCACAATCAGAGCAAGCACCCCGAACAGTTGAGTCAGAAAGGCACTATCATAATAAATAAACCGGCTGAGGATCATCCCGACCGCAATAAAGAATACAAGGGAAGGGACTCCTAACCGGGAAGAGAATTTCGTGGTAAAGACTCCGATCACTAACAAGGCTGAAAATAATAAAACGGAACGATCGACTGTGAACTCCAAACGGCATTCCCCCTCTGCTGCACTCATAAATATTGTAGCCCAAAATGGCACAGACGACAAACCGGATACAAGATGTAGATGTCTGCCAGGAAGTGATCACATGCTTGATGCGAAGCGGATACTAGGGAATAATGAAAGTACATACTTTATTTAAAGAGAGGGAGAGGACGCATGAGGATGGCAGCGGCGGTGCTGCTGGCCGTATGGCTTCTTCTGATGGGCTATCAGTTTTTTACGATGGAGCCGATCGGATTTCAGGGAGAAGTCGTTCATTACATCGGCGGATGTCTGTTGTTTTTTCAGCTGCTGGCGTGGCCGTTTGTATTCAAGGTACCGAAGGTGACTTGCGGGTTTATGCTGTTTCTCGCGCTGCTCTCCTGGGGCGTGGCGAGGGTCATGAATCCGGCGTATTACGCCTTTGTGGCGGTCAACGCAGTCTTTGCGCTGCTGAGCTATGGCGGCCATCGGGAGCTGGCCCGGGCAGCCTCTGGTAAAAATATCTAACCCTAAATTTCCTGATCCTCCCCGAATGGCTTGCCATGTATGTTAAAATGGAGGCTATTACTTTGCCGTGCTTAACGCATGGTGTGATGGATGACAAGGAGGAAGATATGGATTTTATTCAAGACTGGCTGATCAATATGGGCGTTGAAGGCGCGATGGTTACCTATTTGGCTAATGGCATCATGATTGCGGTCATTGCCTTGCTGAGCATCATTGCGAACTATGTAACCAAGCGCGTTGTGCTGAATGTGTTAACCTACTACATTCACAACAACCGTTATCAATGGGACAATTATTTGCTGGAGCGAAAGGTATTTCACAAGCTGTCACATGTGGTGCCTGCCATTATCATATATTACTCGTCTTATTTGTTCCCGGCGTATCAGCATCTGATTGAAAAAGGAGTCATGCTCTACATCATTGTCGTTGTGCTGATGGTGCTGAATGCGTTCTTGAATGCCATCAATGACATCTATAACACATATGAGGTTTCCAAAGCCCGGCCGATCCGGGGATATGTGCAGGTTGTGAAGATTTTCATCTATATTATCGGGGCTATTCTGCTTATCTCCAACATGATCGGGGAGAGTCCGGTCATCCTGCTTAGCGGGATTGGCGCGCTGTCCGCGGTCATCATGCTCGTATTCAAGGATTCCATTCTGGGTCTGGTAGCAGGCGTGCAGCTAACCTCAAACGATATGGTCCGTGTGGGTGACTGGATTGAGATGCCGAAATATGGCGCGGACGGCGATGTGCTGGACATTTCCCTGAACACGGTGAAGGTACAGAATTTTGACAAGACGATCACGACCATTCCGACCTACGCGCTGATCTCGGATTCCTTCAAGAACTGGAGAGGGATGCAGACCTCCGGCGGACGGCGGATCAAGCGGTCCATCTATGTGGATATGAGCAGCGTGTCCATCAGCAGTCCGGAGATGATCGAGAAGTTCAGAAGCATTCACTGCCTTCAGGACTATATCGCGCAAAAAGAGCTTGAGATCCAGCAGTACAACCTGGAGCACCAGATTGACGAGCTGAACAAGGTCAACGGCAGAGCTCTGACCAATCTGGGCACATTCCGGGTGTATATCGAATGCTATCTAAGGCGCCATCCCAAGATTCACAAGGGTATGACCTGCATGGTCAGACAGCTTCAGGCCGGAGAGAACGGTCTGCCTCTGGAGATTTATGCGTTCACGAACGATATTGACTGGGGGGTATTCGAGAATGTGCAGGCTGACGTATTTGATCACATTATTGCAGTGGCACCGGAATTCGGGCTTCGTGTATTCCAGAATCCTTCCGGTCATGACCTGAAGCAGATGCTGACACCAGAACAGTCGGAACGGCCGGAACGCGGCTACTCGTAATCTGCTCCCTACAGCACAAAAGCACATAAAAAACCTCTCTTCGCAGCCTGGCTGTGGAGAGAGGTTTTTGTGTGTGAGCTAGTAAGCAGCTCAGATCTACTTATCTCGGTTTAACCCGAATACGTAGGATTCCAGCATATCCCGAAGTGAATCGAAGGATTCCGGGCGCGCGCTGTATTTGTAGCGCTCCCCTTGCTTTTTTAGATGCATCCGGAGAAGTCCGGCTGTTTTGAGCAGAGAGAGATGATAGTGGAGATTGCTCTTGGACAGCTTGGTCTTCTGCTGAAGCTCGGTAAACGTGACAGGACCGGCGGCCAGGATATGCAGCAGAATCAGGCGCTTCTCATCGGCAAGGCTCTTGATCATCCGCAGCATCTGGCTGGTCGGTGTATCCTCATTCATCTGCTCATCATCAACGGCATAGCTGACGACAAGCTGCTTGTCGTTCATAATATCGATCCGGTTGAGCGGCTTAATGTGGTAGGCAGGAATCAGCAGAATAAATTCCAGTTCTTCCTCCAGGTCAAGCACCACCCCGCTCGTGGCAGCATCAATCAGGTCAGGATAAGATAATGTCCGGCTCAGCTCCTCCACGCGGGCGGCGGAACGCTGAAGGCTGCCAAGGATGTGGTCCGAAATGTGGCAGGCCTGCTGCCATTCCCGAAGTACATCCACACTCCCGTCACGGAACGCCTTCAAGCCGATGCTCATGCCGGGACCCTCCTCCAGATAAGGGGAGAGCCTTTCATACAATTCACCCTCGCCCAGCTCCGCCATCCAGTTCAAGTAAGCGTCAATCTCATGCTTGGCAGGGCTGTCCAGGATTAATAAATGCAAAAAAGAAATATGATCGCAGAATTGAAGCTGATCCAGCCGGGCATCGAAGGAGTCCGACAGATGCTTCTCCATCTGCTTTCTCCACTTGTTTCCCAGGTCGTGAAGCTGGTTCTTTCGGTCTTGATAGGCAAACAAGCTCGTCGCAAGCTCATGCACGGGAGAGTAGTCGATGTGGATCACGGTCATACCTTCAATTCGCTCCTTCTCAAGTTCAGGTCAAACACAAGTTTAACATACTTGGGCTAAAAAAGGATTGCAAAAATAAAAAGTTCATGTATTATTGAACTTAACAGATTAGTTCTAAAAATTATGAACTAAATGAATGAGCGGTTAGGGAACCTATTCTGATGATCATCCCATTTTAGGAGGGACTACAATGCATAATTGGTTTGGGTCAGAGTATTTGATTGAAGAACAGCAGCAGGAATTAGAGAAAAAGGCAAGGGAGGCGTGGAAGTATGGACAAGAGCAGCAGAGGGATACGAAACAGATCAGCAAATACACTGAAATCACACGGGAATACAGAAACATTTCAAAAAAACTCAGATTCTTGCTCCGGTCTTTGTTCAACCCCCGCCAGGGAATCAAGAAACGGAAAGCGGGCAGGATGTAGTGTGGAATTGCTGAAGAACATCAATTTAAATGCGCAAGAGGATGACGTGCTGTCTGCCATCCTGTCTTTGCCGTCAACGATGAGCCAGCCTATGTATTTATACTATTATGAAGGCTTCAGCACCCAGGATATCGCCAAAGTATTGCAAATTCCAATCGTTAACGTCCGAAACCGAATGAGCCGGGCCCGGAAAAAAATTATGCAGAGCCTGGGAGCGCAGCATGGGGGATTTGTGGACGGGAGGCGCAAAAGGCATCAGCCGGAGTGTGAAATGCTGTAACCTTTCGAAGCTAGGCAGGACCGACCTGCCTACAATACAAAACGGCTCTGCGAGATCACCATGATCTCGCAGAGCCGTCTCTCTAGTTACAGCTTAGTACAGCAGAGCCGCCTGGCGCTTCAGATGATCCTCAATGACCATGCAGGCCATTGCCTCGATCACAGGCACGACACGGGGACAGATGCACGGGTCATGACGGCCGATCGTTCTGATCTCGCGGTCATTGCCTTGAGTGTCTACCGTCTGCTGGGACAGAGAGATCGAAGAGGTCGGCTTCACCGCAACGCGAAACACGATTTCCTGTCCTGTGCTGATGCCGCCGATGATACCGCCGGCATGATTGGTTTGAAAGCCGGAGTTATCCATCTGGTCATTATGCTCGCTGCCACGCATGGAAGCGGCCTGAAAGCCTGTGCCGAATTCGATGCCCTTGATGGCGCCGACCGACAGCATCGCCTTGGCCAGCTCAGCATCCAGCTTGTCAAAGACCGGCTCGCCAAGGCCTGCCGGAACACCAGTGATGCGGCATTCCACGATACCGCCGCAGCTATCGCCTTCCTCAGCGAGCTTCTCGATCTTGCGGACCATGAGCTCGGCTGCGGCCGGGTCACACGCGCGAACCGGATTGCTCTCGATCGCAGCTGGATCAAAGGTTTCGCATTTAATGTCCCCTACCTGGGTGGTATACGCCAGCACACCAACGCCTTTCAGCTCCAGCAGCTTGCGGGCTACGGCACCTGCGGCTACACGCCCTGCTGTTTCACGGCCTGAGGCTCTGCCGCTGCCGCGGTAGTCGCGAATCCCGTATTTTTTCTCATAGGTCCAGTCGGCATGTCCGGGTCTGTACATATTCTTGATATCATCATAGCTGGACGGCCGCATATCCGTATTGTTCAACAAAATGCACAGCGGTGTACCTGTAGTCTTGCCTTCGAAGATCCCGGATACGATCCGGATCTTGTCATATTCCTTACGGGGGGTGGTCACTGAGGACTGACCCGGTCTTCTCCGGTCCATCTGTACCTGAATGTAAGACTCGTCGAGCTCCACGCCCGGCGTAACGCCTTCTACAATAACTCCGACAGAATCACCATGGGATTCGCCGAAGGTGGTCATCTTGAATCGCTCTCCAAATGTACTGCCTGCCATAACCATGCCTCCATGTTCTTGAAGTTTCTCTTTTCTTAGTATAACGGTATACTTGAAATAAATGAAATTGTTATTATTGAGCTTTGTCATAGAGAGGGTTGATGACAGAATGCTGAAGACCAGCATGGAAGGGTATCGGGTGTTCTTGGCGGCGGCAGAGTCGCTTAATTTAACCAAAGCGGCCGAGCAGCTGCATCTGACGCAGCCCTCGGTGAGTTATGCCATCAAGCAGCTGGAGACATCGCT
Organism: Paenibacillus sp. F411; assembly: GCF_017582705.1. Classification (NCBI taxonomy): domain Bacteria; kingdom Bacillati; phylum Bacillota; class Bacilli; order Caryophanales; family Paenibacillaceae; genus Paenibacillus; species Paenibacillus sp. F411. The sequence goes on along the minus strand of NZ_JAGFIP010000006.1, from coordinate 153,362 downwards.
CGGAGTGAAGCTGTTTGAGCGATTGTCCAAAGGGGTACGGCTGACGCCGGAGGGAGAAGTGCTGTACATCCGGGTGCAAAAAAGTTTCGCAGAGCTGGAGTCCGCCGAGAAGGAGCTCTTAAAGCTGCGGGAATATAAAGAAGGCCAGCTGCGCATCGGAGCCAATGGAGCGATGATTAAAGAGCTGCTCATTCCGCTGCTGGACAGCTTCCACAATCATTACCCCGGCATCCGCATTCAGCTGGTGCAGGAAAGTACAGGAGCAGTTGTGCAAAAATTGAAGGACGGAACGCTGGATTTGGGCTTTGTCCATCTGCCGGTAAAGGATGAGGAGATCACCAGCTGGAGCTATGAGACATTGCCTTATTGTGTCGTCGTGGGCGAGAGCTTTCGGAGATGGGCGGGGGGAGGGGAGCCGCTGTCTGCCGCAAGGCTTGCGGAGCTGCCGCTGCTGCTGTTGTCCTCTGGCAGCTCCACCCGTTCTTTTATTGAGGGATGGTTTCTATCGCAGGGCGTAGAAATTCAAGGGGATTTCGAATTGAACAGCCTGGATATGCTGGCTGAGTTCGCAGAGCGGGGCTACGGAGCGGCCTTTCTGCCAAGAAGCTTCGCCGAGAAACGCATTCAGCAGGGCAAGCTGCTCATGCTGAACACCGCTCTGCCGCTGCCGGACCGCGAGATCGGCATCGCTGTCCGCAAGGGGGGAGCGCGGTCTCTGGCCGCCAGCGCATTTATGAAGCATCTGGAGACTGTGAAGGAATAAAAGATGGATCCTCAGATGCTCACTGTCAGCGCAACCGCGATCAAGTGGGTGAGCTTATAAGCTCTTGACCTGTCCGTTTAGGAATTACTCCTCCCCCGGACAATCCCGGCCGCGGTTTCCTTCACGGACTCCACACCGCTTGAGAACAGCTTCATGGAATAGGTAACCATCAAGCCCTCGTGCAGCATGAGCAGCTGCTCTGCGGCTGCCGCGGGTTCAGCGTGATCTGTCTTCTCCAGCAGGTCACCAAACAGCTCCTTCAGCCATTTTTTTTCTTCTATTATAACTGCACGTCCCGGATGCAGCTCATCCAGCTCGGCCAAGGCATTGATAAAGGCACATCCCCGCTGGTTCTGTGAATGGAGCCAGCTCTCCAGCGCATCGAACACGGCCAGGATCTTATCAATGGGCTGCCCTTGCTCTACGGCGTCCAGATAGGGTATCAGATGCTCCTTCCACTTGCGGTCACGCTCCTTCAAATAAGCAACGATCAGCTGGTCCTTGGAGCCAAATCGGTCGTACAGGGTTTTCTTGGTTACGCCAGCCTCGCTCGCGATGCTCTCGACACCCACGGCATGAATGCCTCGCCAGTAGAACAGTCGGGATGCGGTATCGAGGATTTTTTGGGCGGCGGGAGTCAAAGAGGTATTGTTATTCATGTCGCTCACTCTCCATTTCATTCACATGGGTGATGTGTCTGTTTTGTCGCTTTCGCGGACTGCCAATGGCGGTGACACTCCATACACAGATTAACATTCCTGCTACGGTAAGGATACCGATCTTGTCTCCAAACATCAGAAACGACCACAGCATAGTTACGGGAGGGGTCAGGTAGAGCAGGCTGCTCACCCGGGTCACACTTCCAGCTTTTAGATTCAGCCAGTAAAAGCCGTAGCCTCCCACGGTCGAGAAGCCGGCGAGCCAGGCAGCCGCCAGCCAGAAATCAGCCGACACTGGCGGAGACGCCTGTCCGGAGGCAGCACCCATCCACGAGAACAGCACGGCGCTGATGACGGTCTGGATGAACAGGGTATCTGCCAGTCTGACAGTGGAAGGTCGTGCTTTCTCGTACAGCGTCGCGCCCACGAGACTGATCATAGCCAGGAAGGATAACACATAGGCCCACAGCGGAGCCTCGGAACGCACGCCAAGATCCTCGAATACCACGAGCAGCACCCCAAGCAGTCCAAGCGCCAGTCCGCCCCATTGCTTCAAGGAGGTGGGCTCCTTCAAAACAGGGCCGACCAGCGCAGCCGCTGCAATGGGCTGAAGGATAGTAATGAGATTGGACGTACCGGCAGATACGCCCATTTCAATGGATAGAAATACACAATACAAATACGCTCCTTGGGCAAACAGGCCGAGCAGGCCTTGCGTAATGACCGTTCGGAGCGTTAGCCTCGTTCGATGCCGCCAGCCCCACCATGCACCCAGCACAACAGCCGCTATAATAAACCGCCACATCAAGATCGTCATGGAACCAGCTTCATCCGTACCCAATCTCGCTCCGATAAACCCGGAGCTCCACATGATGACAAAGCCTGCCGCCAGCCATAAAGGGGATTTTAGCAGCTTCAGCCATATAGCTTGTGCAGCTCTTGAGAGCATAATCATAGTAAGCCTCCTCTAGTTATAAACCGATCGGTATAATGTTTACATGTAACCATACCGGTTGGTATACTGTCAAGGCGTGATGAAGTGTCCGCTGGATTGGACGTCTGTATTTCCGAAAGAGCATGAAGCTGGAATTTCCGCTTTTGTCATCCCGTGTTTTATAATATATTGGATCTTAAGAGGCTTGGCAGCTTGAAATCCACGAAACAAGAGGAGGCGGGAGATGGATAACAAGTTATGGTATTTATCAAAGGTCAGCATTTTTGAGGCGCTGGCTGAGCAGGATTTGCAGGAGCTGGACCAGATCGCGCCGATGACTCATTTTGATGCGCTGCCTAAGGGCACATTGATCCAGACGCCGGATACGAACCGCGACGGACTGTTTTTCATTAAGCAGGGCAAGCTTCGGCTTTACAAGATCAGCCTCGAAGGCAAGCAGTTCACGGCAGGCATTCTGGGCAAGGGCAATATGTTTGGCGAGATCGACACCTTTTCGTTCGGAACCGGCGGCATTTATATAGAAACATTGGAAGAGACGATGATCTGTTCTATTCCACGCGAGCAGTTTGAGGCCTTCTTATCCAAAAGGCCGGAGCTGGCTATGAAGCTGCTGGCTGAATTCAGCACCCTCCTTCGGGAGCGGGATGAGATGCTGGAGAAGCTGGCATTTGGCGATTTGCGGGAACGGGTGCTGCACCTGCTTCTGAAGCTGTCCGAGAAGTTCGGCATCGGCAAGGAAGACCCGGTCAAAATCGATCTCGCCCTGACGCACCAGGAGATCGCGAATATGATCGGCGCCACGCGCGAGGCTGTCACGGTTGTGCTGAATGAGCTGGTTAGGGACGGCATGCTGGAGACGGGCCGCAAGAGCATTGCGGTATATCAAGCGGCGTCAAGAAGCTGTCTGGAGCTAGGCTGCAAAAGCAAATAAGCATGCGACATCCGGAGAAACCTATAACTTTTTATAGGTTTCTTTTCTTTTGTAAGTTACATTACAGAACTAGGGAGAGGAGATGGTCTACAATGAGTTCAACTTACAGAAAAGGAGTGAACAACATGGGAGCCGTTACTTTAACGCAATCCACGTTTCAAGAGCAAATTGATCAGGGGGTCACACTGGTTGACTTCTGGGCACCTTGGTGCGGACCGTGCAAAATCCAGATTCCGATCATCGAGGAGCTGTCCACGGAGCTGGATCAGGCTACCATTGCGAAGGTGAATGTCGATCAGGAGCCGGAGCTTGCGTCCAAATACGAAATTATGAGTATTCCGACACTGCTTCTTTTTAAAGATGGAGAGCTTGTGGATAAAATGGTTGGTCTTCAAAGCAAAGAAGTGTTGAAGAACAAATTAAATATATAATCTTACCCCCAAAAGGAGAGGCTGCAGAATGAAAAAGTTTGCGATTATTGTTCACTCGTCAGAGAATGAGCTGGGCCGTGCGCTTCACGCTCTGCTGTATGCTATGGAGCTGAATGAGGCGGGCCATGAGGTCAAGGTTATTTTTGACGGAGCAGGTACTGTGTGGGTGAAGAAATTTGAGGATCCGGCAAGTGACTACAATCCGGTCTACAATGCCGTGAAGAACCAGGGTCTGATCGCAGGCGTCTGCGAATACTGCTCGAACGCATTTGGCGTAAATGAGGATGTGAAGCAGTCCGGTCTGGCCTCCATGGGAGAGCGCGACGGACATCCAAGCATCGCCGAGCTGGTTGCTGCCGACTACCAGATCATCACCCTTTAATCCGGCGCACCGCTGCCGGGTATGATATAATACATCTCATGTGCCGAGACCGGCCGGAGAGGTTAGACGATGAGCTGAAGGAGGATGCAGAGCATGGATCGAATTCAAAGCAAGCAGCAATATGAGGATCTGATTAACCGCGAAGGGCTGACGGTCATTAAATATGACGCCACCTGGTGTCCGGATTGCAAGACGCTGGACAAATTTATGCCTGACATCGTAAGCAAGCATCCCGACAAGGAGTTTTATGCCCTGGATGTGGAGCAGCTGGAGGATGTGGCGAGCCATAATGAAGTGCGCGGCATTCCAAGCCTGCTCGTGTATCAAAATGGCGTGAAGCTGGCACATCTGCACAGCAAGTATGCCAAGACGCCGAATCAGATTTCAGAGTATTTGGAGACACTGGAGTCCAAGAACTGAATCTGGTCATGAAATAGCAGCCCCGGTCTGAGAAAGCCGGGGCTGCTTCCTTAACGAATGGCGGGAAAACAGCGAAAGTGCATTTTAAACATACAAAAGTATAGTAACTTATTATAAACTGGTGTATAATCAGATGATATAGATGACATTACAAATATAAATTTGAATATGGATCTTCGGGGTAGGGTGAAATTCCTGACCGGCGGTGATGGCATGAATCTCTTAAGGCATTCATGCATAAGCCCGCGACTCGCTGTATGGTTTATACAGCGACTGACCTGGTGGAATTCCAGGGCCGACGGTAAAGTCCGGATGGGAGAAGATCAATCACAGGTGTGCTGCGCGGTTTTTTGAACGGCGTGAGCAGGCTTGTTTGGTCAGCCCCCGAGCTCTCGATTCCAGGATGGAATGGACAGCCGGGGGCTTTCTTGCGGTAAGACTCCGTATTCGAGGATAGGAGAAGTCAATGATGGCACGTGCAGGCACAAGCTCCAATCTCCATGCAGATGGAAGGAATTACTCTCGGCTTCACGCAGGAGGCGGCTTCTGGCTCGTCGCTCTGGGAGCCGCGCTCTGGGGGATTAACCCCCTGTTTCGGGTGACGTTATTGAACTACATGACCTCGGCGCAGATTGTGATGCTGGAGCATCTGCTCATCTCGCTGATCGCGGTGCCCATTCTCTGGCGTAACCGGGCAGAGCTGCTCTCTTTGAGCTGGAAGCATGCGGGGGCGCTATTGTTCATTTCTTGGGGCGGCTCGGCGCTCGCCACCATTCTGTTTACGGCGGGGTTGTCGAGCGGCAATCTGAATGCTGTGCTGCTGCTGCAAAAGCTTCAGCCGCTGTTTGCTATCATTCTCGCCAGCCTGCTGCTGAAGGAGCGGCTGCCGCGCCATTTTGGCTGGCTGCTGGGCATTGCGCTTGCTGGAACCTATATGCTGACCTTCGGCCTGTCGTTTCCGGGAGGGAACTGGGGACAATATCTTCAGGCCGGGAGCCTGATGTCTCTGGGAGCCGCTGCTCTGTGGGGCGGCTCCACGGTCATGGGGCGGATGATGGTCGGCAAGATCAAATACGAAACCGTAACCTCGCTCAGGTTCGTGCTGGCGCTTCCACTGCTTTCCATGATCTCCTGGAGCGAGGGCGCAGCCTGGAATCTTCCGGCAGCCGGAACGGCGGAAGGTACAGCTGTCATGCTGAATCTGGCGGGTCAAGCGCTGCTGCCGGGACTGCTGAGCCTGATGATCTATTACAAGGGCCTGACGACAACGAAAGCGTCCGCTGCGACCCTTGCCGAGCTGAGCTTTCCTATGGTCGGTGTACTGATCAACTGGATGGTCTTCCAGGAAACAATCACGCTTGCACAAACGCTGGGCTTCGTGCTCATCTGGCTAAGTCTGTATCTGCGCTCCAGGCAGTCGAATCACGCTGCGGCAGCCGAGCAGCAGCCGTCACCCTATAGGCAGGCCAGCGCCTGAACAGCATCCTAAAGGGCTGTGACCTTGCCAATCTTAACAAGACTGCATCTGCAAGATTTCAGATCTGTGTCCTGCAGTCTTTTTTTGTCGATTTTCATTGAAAAAAATGTAATTTAAAAGAGGAATTGGCGCTGCAGCTATCGAATTTAATCGAAAGACTGAATCTCGTAATGACTGGATTGATGCATATGAATCTGAATCTGGATATGAACACTGTATTCATCTGCCTCGTCACAGGGCATGTGTTTACCATATTGTTAATTTGGGCATACCGCCGGGGGCATGACAGGGACCGGGCGGTTAATGCTTTTTATGCGGCAAAGATGCTGCAGGCAGGCGGATGGATGCTCGCCATGTTTCGCAATGAAGCCCCTGACCTCCTGACGGTATATGCGGCTAACACGCTGTTGTTCATGGCAGCTGCATGCGAGGCAGCAGCGCTGCTGCGGCTGGTGGATGCCTTTGACCGACGTACCCGGGCCATGTATATCATGCTGACCGCCGGGTGCCTGATACTGTTTTATTCGGTTGCACTGGGGACGGGCATGGAGAAATACCGGATCGTTGCTGCCTCCTTCGGGCTGTCCCTGTACTTTATACTGCCAGCAGTCAAGATGCTGCGCCGCGCTCGTGCTTCTCTCTTAATGAAGATCACCGCCTTCACGAGCATCCTGATCGCAGGAGGAACCTTCGTAAGGGGCATTGTGGCTTGGACAACAGATGGGCCGACGTCACTGTATGAGCCGAATGTGTTCCAGCCGCTCGCCTTCCTGCTTCTGTTTCTGCTCTTATTTATGGGTAACACCAGCTTTGTGCTGTTGTCCAAGGAGCGAGCCGATGCCGAGCTGCTGCGGCTGGCCAGCTATGATGATCTGACCGGTGTGCGCAACCGCAGAACCTTCATTACCGAAGCGCGTCTGGCGCTGGAGCAGTGCCGCAGGAAAGGGGCACCGGTTTCCTTTATGCTTATGGATGTAGATGAGTTCAAGGACATTAACGACACCTATGGCCATGATATGGGCGATCGGGTGCTGCAGGAGTATGCCGGTCTGGTTCAGGCAGCACTGGAGCCGGGAGATCTGCTGGGACGCTATGGCGGTGATGAGTTCGCGGTGCTGCTGCCCTTTGCCGACGAGCGAGCCTCTGATGTGGTAGCCGAGGCGATCCGGCAGGCAGCCGAGGATTCCCGGCATGGTTCTGGAATTCCGTTTGCGCTCAGTATCGGAGTGGTCACGGTGCATATGAAGGATAGGATGTCTATCGACAAGCTGTACAAGCTGAGCGATATTGCACTTTATGAGGCGAAGCAGGCCGGCCGGAACCGGGTCATGCGGACCCTCCCGGACGTACATGGCAAGGGAGATGGCATTGCGGCGGAAGCGGCAGGGTAGGGGCAGCAGCAGACTAACGGCAAGGCGGTGCAGAGAGATTCTGGCCGTCTTTTTTATATATGCTGAGATCTGCCGGCTCTCCGCCCGGATAACGAGAAGCCGCGGCACATGCCGGTGCTCCTCGTTATTCGGGCGGCTTTTTCGGGTAAAGATAAGGTACAACAATCCCGAAGGAGTGAGGAAGATGAAGGAATTTGATTACTCCCTGGATTACAAGCAGCTGGACCTTCGTCAGCAGCCGGAGCTGTACACGGTCGGACGGGGAGAGCAGGGGGTCCTGCTCGTCGAGCCGTACAAGGGTGAGATTTTGCCCCACTGGCGGTTCAAGACCCCGGAAATCGCAAGTCAATCCTCGGAAAAGATATACGAAATGTTTCTGAATTATAAAGATGAAGGCGATTTCGTCGGTATGGATATGGCCAGAAAATTTCTGCAGATGGGCTATACAAGGGCCCGCAGATACACGAACCATAAAGGCGGACGGAAATATTCCAAGGAGGACGGGGCCATTCTGCCTTACCAGAACGACAAGATCAAGGCAGAAGCGGCGGCGATTTTCAAAAAGAAATGGTTTGAAGCAAAGAGTGATCCTGATTATATCAGGATGAAGGAGGAGCACCGGGACCGGTATGAGCAGGAGGAGAAGCGGGAGAAGCAGAAGCAGCATTAAGGATGCCGAAGCGGCGTAGGACATATGGAGCATTCCGGAGCAGCTGAAGAAGTTTGGAGCGGCAAACATCCGCAGGCTGAAATACGTTATAATAGACATATCATCTACAAGCGGGGCTCCTGCTCATCGGCAGGGAGCCCGGTTTTGTGCGGAAGTGGAGAAGCAGTCAGTTGATATCATCGGAGCCTTCCCAATACATAGCAACAGAAGGACTCTCGCGGCGGAGGAATGGACATGGGTATCGTTTTTACGTTTTTGAACAAGTATCGGGTGGCTGCCCTGGCGGCACTGCTCATGATGATCATCGAGCTTGCCGTCGAGCTGTCGCAGCCGCTGATCATCTCCAAGATCATTGATGAAGGCATTCAGGAGAAGAATTTGACCGTTGTCTGGACTTGGCTGGCGGTGCTGGCGTCAACCGCGGTAATCGCGTTTGCTGCCGGTATCGCGAGCTCTTTTTTCGCCGCACATGCAAGTCAGGGGCTGGGGTATGACATGCGTGACAGGCTGTACGACAAGGTGCAGTCTTTCTCGTACGCAGTGTTTAACAAGTTCGCCACCTCCTCCCTGATCACCCGGCTGACCGGCGATGTGACACAGATTCAGGATACGGTGTTCATGGGACTGCGGTTTATGACCCGCGTTCCGCTCGTCGTCTCGGGAAGCATTATTATGGCGCTGGTCATTGATGTTCAGCTCGGATTGTGGCTGGCGCTGACGGTGCCGATGCTATCGATCTTTATCGCCTGGGTGATGAAGAAAGCTGCGGTTTCCTTCAGGCGGGTTCAGCAGCGTCTGGATGCCGTGAACGGCGTCATTCAGGAGAATCTGACCGGCATTCGGCTCATCCGCGTCTTCGTGCGCATGGGACATGAAATCCGCCGGTTCGCCTCCTCTTCAGAGCAGCTGATGCAGCGCACCGTATCCACACTGCGCATGACTGAACGGACAATGCCGTTCATTCTGATCGTGATGAATACCGCAATTATCGCGGTGCTCTGGTTCGGGCGGCGTGACATTACGACTGGCAATGCGTCCATCGGGGAGGTCGTCGCCGTGCTCAATTACTCTCTCCGCTGTATCGGGGCGATGTCGATGCTGTCAGGGCTGGTAATGGTACTATCCCGGGCAAGAGCCTCCGCGCTCCGGATTCAGGAAGTACTGGAGACAGAGGATGCTTCCTTGGAGGGTTCTGGGAAGCAAGATGGGGTCCGCGCTGGATTGTCCAAGCAGCCTGATATTCCGGTTATTGCGGGCGACGTTGAATTCAATCACGTAGGCTTCAGCTACCCGGGCAGCGATATTACGGTGCTGGAGGAGATCTCTTTCCGCGCGGCACCGGGGGAGCGGATTGCGATTATGGGAGCTACCGGAGCCGGCAAATCCTCGCTCGTCCAGCTCATTCCGCAGCTCTATCAGGAGCATAAGGGCACGGTGCTAATTGACGGACAGGCAGCCCATAGCTACGCGCCGGACAGCCTTCGCGCCAGCATTGGCTATGTGCCGCAGGAGGTGCTGTTATTTTCCGGTACCGTGAGAGATAATATCGCCTGGGGACGTCAGGATGCCAGCCTGGAGGACATTATGGAGGCGGCGAAGCAGGCCCAGATTCATGAGACGATTCTTCGCCTGCCGAAGAGATATGACACGATGCTGGGACAGCGGGGCGTGAACCTCTCCGGCGGTCAGAAGCAGCGCTTGTCGATTGCCCGGGCACTGGTCCGCAAGCCGGCGATTCTCATCCTGGATGACAGTACCAGTGCGCTGGATGTCAAGACAGAGTCGGCGCTGCTGCAAGCGCTGAAGGAGATTTCGTGCACGACCTTTTTAATTACGCAAAAAATCAGCTCTACCGTGTCGGCAGACCAGATTCTGCTGCTGGATGAAGGGCGCCTGATCGCCTGCGGCGAGCATGAAGAGCTGATGAACGATTCTGCACTGTACCGCCGAATCTATGAATCCCAGCATGAGGAGGAAACCGCGCATGTTCAGAGCCTTCATTGAACCATTCCGTCAGCCGAGACCCCGGTTTGAGCTGGGGGAGGGCAAAGGCATATTCACGGGGAAGAACAAGGTCCGCACCCGTAACTGGCAGGGGACGCTGAAGCGGATCTGGTCTTATCTGGCGAAGCGGAAGGGCAAGCTTGCCGTTGTATTGCTCATGGTGCTGCTCAGCTCCGGCTTAGGGCTACTAGGCCCATTTCTGCTCGGTACCGCGGTCGATCAATTTCTGGAATCGGCGGGCAGCGCCAGCAGCGCGGATGACTGGACCTGGATCTATTTTCTGATCGGGCTGGGCGTCGTGTTTATCCTGCAGGCGATCACGACCTGGCTGCATAACATCTGGATGATCGGCATCGCCCAGGAGACGGTATACCGCATGCGAACCGATCTGTTCACCCATCTGCACCGGCTGCCCATTCCGTTCTATGGCAAGCGGCAGCAGGGAGAAATTATGAGCCGCCTGACCAATGATATCGAGAATGTGAGCTCTACCCTAAATAGCTCCGCGATCCAGATCTTCTCCAGTGTACTGACGCTGGCGGGTACGGTTACGGTGATGCTGTGGCTCAGTCCGTTGCTGACACTGCTCACCTTTACGGTCGTGCCGCTCATGGCAGCCGGGCTTCGCTGGATTACCCGGCGCACCGGGCCGCTGTTCAAGGAGCGGCAGCGCAACCTGGGCGAGCTGAACGGCTACATTGAAGAAACCTTGTCCGGCCAACGCGTCATCAAGGCGTTCTCGCAAGAGAAGCGGGTGCTGCGGGAGTTCCGGGAGCGCAATACGAAGATTCGCATGTCCGGCTTCTGGGCACAGACGATTTCCGGCTTTATTCCGAAGCTGATGAACGGCTTGAACAATTTAAGCTTCGCCATCGTAGCCGGCATCGGCGGAATTATGGCTATCAAGGGCTATATTACGATCGGCGTGATTGTCATATTCGAAAGCTATGCCAGACAGTTTACCCGGCCGCTGAATGATTTGGCGAACCAGTGGAATACCCTCTTGTCCGCAATGGCAGGCGCAGAGCGCGTGTTCGAGGTGCTGGATGAAGAGGTGGAGTCCAGGGATGAGGGCCAGGCGGTGAAGCTGGAGCGGGTAGAAGGCAGCGTCTCCTTCCAGAACGTGTCCTTCTCCTATGAAGAAGACGGCGATACGCTGGATGGAATTACGTTTGAGGCGAAGCCTGGGGAGATGATTGCACTGGTCGGGCCGACAGGCGCGGGAAAGACGACGCTGATCCAGCTCTTGTCCCGATTTTATGATCCGAATCAGGGACAGATTTTACTGGATGGACGGGATCTGTCGACCATTCAGCGCGAGAGCCTGCGATCTCATATGGCATTCGTGCTCCAGGATTCCTTCCTGTTCGAAGGGACGATTCGGGAAAATATCCGCTACGGGCGGCTTCAGGCCACCGACGAAGAGGTGGAGGAGGCGGCCAAGCTGGCCAATGCGCATTCCTTTATCATGCGGATGAATGACGGCTATGACAAGGTGCTGAAGCATGGTGGCAGCGGCATCAGTCAGGGACAGAAGCAGCTGCTGGCGATCGCCCGCGCGATCCTGGCGAACCCGTCCATCCTGGTGCTGGATGAAGCGACGAGCAGTATTGATACCGTGACCGAGATCAAGATTCAGGAAGGGCTGCAGCGCCTGATGAAGGGCCGGACCAGCTTTGTCATTGCACACCGGCTGAATACGATCCGCCAAGCAGACCGGATTCTGGTGCTTCAGGACGGTCGTTTGCTGGAACAGGGCTGTCATGAGGAGCTGCTGGAGCAAAAAGGATTTTATAGTGAGCTGGTCCACAGCCAGCTCAAGAAAACAGCCAACTAAACAAGGGGCAGCCTGTCAGCCCATCCGTCAAGGGGTGGAGGTGTAAGGCTGCCCTTATGTATAAAGGAGACTTGCCTGATGAAGGAGCTATTTACACTGGAAGACATTCACACCACACTTGCCAGCCAGCCGCTGGTGGTGCTCGTGCTCAAGACGCAGCATTGCGGGGTTTGCGAGGCCGTGCAGAGCAAGGTAGCTGCAATGCTGGAGCCGCGGGAGCATATTACCGGCATCTACGCCTATATGGAGCATGCTCCGGAGGTCGCGTCCGCCTTTATGGCGCTGACTTCCCCGGTCGTTCTGGTGTTTTATGAAGGAAAAGAAGTATACCGTGCTGCCCGCTTTGTGCGGATGGAGGAGCTGGAGGGGGCGCTGAACCGTTACGAAGAGGTGATGAAGCTGCCGTAAAACATAGGTTTTTGTAAGAAGGGTCAACAAAGTAGTTTTATTTCACTCCCGGTACCCATACACATAAGGGAACGTGCCTGCGTGCACCTGAAAGCAACAATGTCTGAGCTGGGGGTGACTCACATCACTGTTCGCAGACGCAATCCCAGATGGTTTGTCTCAACGACCCGGGCCTATCTTCATGCTGCCTACCGCACCAGACGGTCAAGGCCGATCTATCGTGAGCTGAGCTTCGCGGAGGACGATTCATCATCCTTTGCAGCCGTGCTGCCCTATGGACGGATTTGCAAAGACGGTATGCTTGTGCTGACAAAGCGCTTCCAGCTGCTGCAGGATATTTCCTTTACCTTTCAGGGAGAGCATCTGAAGCCGGTTCGAAGAATACAGATGCTGCAGCAATGGAGAGAGAAGCCCGCAAGGTTTCTCGGGAGAACGGCGGCTTATCTGTGCTCCGCCTCTCCCGGCAACTATTTTCACTGGATGCTTGATGTGCTGCCCCGGCTTTACTTGCTGGAGCAGAGCGGCATTCCAGTGGATACCTATATTATGAACCGGACCACTCTTCACGCTTTCCATAAAGAAACGCTGGCGGCGGTGAACATTTCTCCTCATCAAATACTCGATGCCCGGCTTCACCTGCAGGTGAAGCGGCTTGTTGTAACCTCACCCATCACAAGGTATCAATTCAATGTGCAGCCCTACGTGATCCCGGTATCCATCCCGAAATGGGCTTGTCATTATTTACGCAGCGTATTTATCCCTTCCGAGCTGGACCACCTCGGAACTGCAGGAAAAGGGAGGTATCTTTATATCAGCCGCAGGCATGCTGTCTACCGCAAAGTCGTCAACGAGCCGGAGCTGACAGAGGCTTTATCCACTCTCGGCTTTAAGGTCGTTCAGCTGGAGCATCTGCGTCATGCCGAGCAGGTACAGCTGTTTGTGGAAGCCGCCTTCATCGTAGCGCCGCACGGAGCCGGCTTGACGAATACGGTGTTCTGCCGGCCAGGCACACGAATTATTGAGTTATTTGCTTCCAATTATACGCCCTCTTATTACGAAATGATCAGTGCTCACATGGGCCTTGACTATCATCGAATGGTCAGCGAGCCGGAGGAGGCATCGCTTGACTTTCGTGTCAATCCCGAGGATGTGCTGAAGCTGATCCGGTAAGCAGACGTAGAAACCGGTCGCCAAGGGAGGCACGATCTATATGGAGGTGAGAGCATGCCGGTAGTCATGGTCACCGGTTCGGCGGGCTTAATCGGCAGTGAGGCGGCAGCGTTTTACGCGGAGAAAGGATATGTCGTGGTCGGGCTGGACAACAATATGCGCCAGACGCTGTTTGGCTCGGAGGGCACAACGAGGGACAATGTGGAGCAGCTGAAGGAGAAGCACGGGTCCTCCTACATTCACTACGACACCGATATTCGCAATACCGCAGAGCTGGATGAGATTTTCACCAGGCACGGGAAGGACATTCAGCTCATTATCCACACTGCTGCTCAGCCCTCACATGACTGGGCGGCACGGGAGCCGTTGACGGATTTCCATATTAATGCGACAGGCACCCTGAATCTGCTAGAAATGACGCGGACACATTGTGAAGACGCGGTTTTTATCTTTACATCCACCAACAAAGTATATGGAGATCGGCCGAACAGCCTTCCTCTTGTAGAGCTGGCCAGCCGCTGGGAGCTTGAGCCTGCCCATGCCTGTTACAAGGGCATTGATGAGAGCATGTCTGTGGATCACTGCATGCATTCTTTATTCGGTGCCTCCAAGCTGGCAGCAGATCTTCTCGTACAGGAGTACGGACAATATTTCAATATGAGAACCGTATGCTTCCGTGGAGGTGTGCTTAGCGGCTCCAGACAGTCGGGTGTCCAGCTGCACGGCTTTTTGAATTATTTGATGAAATGCGCGGTGACGGACGTGCCGTACACCATTTTTGGATATGAGGGCAAGCAGGTTCGAGATATTATTCATGCCAGCGACGTGGTCGCGGCGTTCCATGAATGCTTTCAAAACCCCCGCAGAGGCGGGCGGGTATACAATCTCGGCGGGGGCCGAGAGTCCAACGTATCCATCCTGGAGTCTATAGAGCTCATCACTCAAATTACAGGCAAGAAGCTCTCTTACAGCTACGTGGATCAGCCCCGTAAAGGGGATCATAAGTGGTACATTACAGACATGTCGCGCTTCAAAAAAGACTATCCCGCCTGGAGCCTCCAGGTTCCGGCGGGGCGGGTGATGGAGATCATCTATGCGGAGAATGCGTCCCGCTGGAAAGCCGGAGGCTGAAGCCTTCGGCATCTCACGCTAGTAGGTATCGTTCCAGATTTTGAACATAGCACAGCTACGGCGGCTTCGTGATTGAAGACGGGGATACCATTCCTGGTTTAGCGGATTGTTCAGCAGTACGGCGGTTCGCAGCTGTCCTCTGCGGCGCAGCACCTGCAGCTTTCTGTAATCCCGGGGGGTATGGACAATGACAAACCGGATTCTCGGGAAGGCACCGGCAACATGTCGCTTGTAGAACAGACATCCTTTTCTGGAGCCGATAATGGTCAGGAGGGGTGCCTGTTTTCGGGATGTGGATTGCTGACGCGAGATAGAATGAGAGGAGATGGTCATCAATTCCTTGATCGTCTCCGTCATGTTTGTCTTGCCGAGCGAATCATCGCGGAGACGATAGTGATAGAGCACCTTCGGAACCTTCTCTATCGGTGAGATTTCAAACATCCGCAGCCACAGATCATAATCATACGATATGCGGTAGTTCGGATTGTACTGGCCAGCCGCATAGAACGCCTGCTTCGAGAAGGTCACAGACCCGTGGCATAAATAACAGGTGAAATGCCGGGTCGCATAGATATCCTGCGGATCTCGAATGATATTGTACGATTCAATCTCCGGCGTAATCACAGCTTCATCTCCCATGCGACCCATAATAAGAGAGCCCACGCCGATGCAGCCGGGATGGGCCTGCAAATAGGCTGCCTGCTCTGCAAGCCGGTTGCGATCGCTGAGATCATCGGCATCATGAATGGCAATCCAGTCCCCGGCAGCATTCGCAATGCCCAGATTGAGACAGCGTGCAGCACCCTGATTGACTTCAACCGAAATGACCCTCAGCCGCGGGTCCTGAATGGAGCTCAAGATGTCCGCAGTCCGGTCGCTTGAGCCGTCGTTCACCACAATAAGCTCAAAGTGCGGGTACGTCTGCCCCAGCACACTATGCACGGCTTCCTCCAGATACGCCTCTCCGTTATAAACCGCCATTACAACAGATATAAACACATAGCACTCTCCCTTCTGCTTACAGGCTAAGAAGCCATTCCAGCGATGCTGCCAGCTTTGGACAGCCTCCGGAGGCTTTGAACAGGCTCCATTCTTCGTAAAATCTGGCTCTCCATCCGGGCTCTCTTCCCATTTCTGCGGCATCCAGCAAGCCGGTCATCGGCAAGTCGTGAATAAGCAGGTGAAAAATCTGGTCAAACAGGCCAAGACAAGCCTGTGACAGCACCGGATACTGTTCTTTCACAGCCATGAGCTTGTATTCGTGAACCATGTCATTGACTTCAAAGATGTCTTTTCCGATCCAGCACAGCGACTGGACACCCACATCAAACTCCGGATGGAGAGAGAAGAAAAAGCGGTAATTGATCAGGCCGTCCTTGGTCTGGCTGCCGAGGCTTCGCGGGTGCTCCTGATGATACACCTTCACCAGAGGATGATCCAAAATCTGCACACCGCTGCGATAGAGACGGTAGCCGAACTCCCAGTCCTCACAGCCCCATCCTTGAAAGCCCTCGTTAAACGGACCCACTCGATCAAAGGTTGATCTTTGCAAAGAAATATTGTGCGTCACGACGAAAATATACGGCAAATGAAACCCTTCGTACCGCGATCCGAAACGCTTTATAACCTTGGGATAGAATGGGGTGTGAAATGCATACTTCTGATACCTTCCAGCCACAATGGACGCTTTGGAGAACAGCCTGATTATGGAATCTTTGCCTCTGCGAGTCTGTTTCAAGCGCCGGAGGAGCCTGACATACCTGGCTTGCCGGGATAAAGGACGAGCCTTAGCCCGGGATCGAGCCGCACGCTTTCGGAGAGCTTTCGCTGTGCTGCGCTTAGTATGGGCCTTCAGGTACAGCTGCTTGAACTGTGTCAGCTGCTCCGGATTGAAGCGGCTGTCCAGCACTGTGAACACATTATAGTGCTGCATGCAGCCTGTGATGACCGCCTCTCCAGGACTTCCGCTCTGATGAAGCTGGTAATGCTGCTTCACATAATCCGGGTCCAGCAGCATTTCGGCGTCCATAAAGATCAGCACCTGCCCGGCAGCGGCAGCGGCACCAATATTTTTGGCTTTGGACCGCCCGACGTTCTGCTCGCAGCGTACATATTTGAAGTGAAACGGAAGGCGCAGCCTCTGCAGCCGGTAGGTCTGATCGGTGGAGGCGTCATCGACCAGAATGACCTCCAGGCTAGCCGGTGGAAAGGTCTGGCTCTCCAGCGCATACAGGGACAGGAGAGTCTGATGGAATTTCTGGTGTGCAATCATAATGACACTGACTTCTATGCTCATACCATGCCAACTTCCCTTCTGTGACGTGACGTTCTGTTCAAGATATATGCACAGGGGCTTAGACTGGACACGGGCAGATGCATCAATAGAAACCTTTTTCAGACAAACCCGCTAAAGCGGAGGTCCTGTCAAGACTTGCAGCCATACAGTATAGGAGCAGAGCGTGTGGAGGAAGGAGGGAAGCAGTTGAGTAAAGTGCTGATTACTGGAGCTGCCGGATTTCTCGGCTCCTGTCTGAGTCAAAGGCTGCTGTCTGCCGGACATGATGTCATTGGAGTAGATAACTTCAGCTCCGGGCAGCGAAGCCGATTCGCTGTCTTGCAGCAGCATCCTCGCTTTACAGGGTTTGAGTATGGCGTGGAGTGTGAGGAAATCCTCACACTGAAGCCGCTGGAGGACGTACAGGAGATATATCATCTGGCTTCTCCGGCTTCGCCGAGGTTTTATCAGGCCGCTCCACTGGAAACGATAGCAGCGAACACGGCAGGGACGCACCAGATGCTGAGACTCGCCCGCAGAAACAAGGCGTCCATGGTCTATGCCAGCACGAGTGAAGCTTACGGAGACCCCCAGGTTCATCCCCAGCCGGAGAATTACTGGGGAAACGTGAATACCTGGGGACCCCGGGCCTGCTATGACGAAGGCAAGCGGCTGGGTGAAGTGTACTGCTATGAATACTTTGACAAGTTTCAGGTGAAGGTCAAGGTGGCGCGAATCTTCAATACGTATTCCGCAGAGCTGCGCAATGATGACGGCCGGGTCATTTCCAATTTCGTCAATCAAGCTATTCAGAATCAGGATATTACGGTTTACGGGGACGGCAGCCAGACCCGTTCCTTCTGTTATGTGGATGACCTGCTCGGCGGCCTGATCCGGATGATGGAGAGTGATGCAGCCACCGGGGAGATCATCAACCTGGGCAATCCGCAGGAGTACCGCGTGCTGGAGGTAGCAGAGCTCACCAAGCGGCTGGCTCAGTCCCATAGCCGCATTACCTTCCATCCGCTGCCGGAGAATGATCCCAGGATCCGGCGCCCGGTCATTGATAAAGCAAAGGCGCTGCTCGGCTGGGAGCCTGTCGTTACGCTGGAGGAAGGACTGTTGCGTACCATAGAGATTTATCGTTCGCGGTTCAATAAATATGGTGGAGGGGCGTGACATGAAAACAGTATGCTTGGGAACCGGCTATGTCGGAACTGTAACCGCTGCGGCGCTGGCCATGGCAGGGCATCAGGCGACCGTAATTGATATTGATAAGCAAAAGGTAAACAGCATTAATGCAGGAGCCAGCCCTATATTTGAGCCGGGACTGAATGACGTCATTTCCCTTCATGCGGGACGGCTGCTGACAGCCAGTGTGTCGCTGGAAAGTGTGCGCGAGGCGGACGTCATCTTTATCTGTGTAGGGACGCCTGCGCTGCCGGACGGAACGGCTGATCTCCGCTACGTAAAGGATGCCGCCCGCTCCATCGGAGAGAACCTGAGCCTGGAGCGCTTTACTGTGATTGTGAACAAGTCTACGGTGCCTGTAGGTACCGCAGCTCTCGTTGCCTCTATTGTGGAATCGGTATCCGGCGGAGAAGCAGGGCGTCATTTTACGGTCGCGAGCAATCCGGAATTTCTGCGCGAGGGCTATGCGCTGGAGGATGTTCTTTTTCCCGATCGCATTATCGTGGGCACACAGCATCCCGAGGGCCTGGCAAGGCTCAGAGAGCTGTATAAGCCTTATGTGAAACGGCTGATCCGTATACCGGATGTACTGAAGCCATATCTTGAAGGAGCAGGGGCGCAGCAGGAGACGGTATATTTTGAAACGGATACCAAAAGTGCCGAGCTGATCAAATATGCATCCAATGCATTTCTCGCTGTCAAAATCAGCTACATCAACGAGATAGCCCGATTGTCTGAAGCGCTGGGTGCGAACACTGCACATATCGCCAGGGGCATGGGCCTGGATTCCCGAATCGGGGAGAAATTTCTAGAGGTATCGAGCGGCTGGAGCGGCAGCTGCTTCCCCAAGGATACCCAAGAGCTGTGGACCACCAGCCGCAAATACGGCGCTGAGCTGAGCATTGTGAGAGCGGCAATGGATTCGAATGAAGAAATGAAGCATTTTTGTGTGCGCAAGCTCCAGCGCAAGCTGAAAAGCCTGAATGGAAGCTGCATCGGGCTTCTGGGGCTGACTTTTAAGCCCAATACCGATGATGTACGTGAAACGCAGGCGCTCTTCATGATCCGGCAGCTTCTGGAGCTGGGGGCCCAGGTGAGGGTGCATGATCCGAAGGGGATGGACCATTTCCGCCGGCTTTATCCTGATCTCCCTGTCGATTACTGCGAGAGCGCAGAGGAGGCGGCAGAGCGGACGCATGCGCTGGTGCTGATGACGCATTGGGAGCAATATTTACAATTAAATTGGAAAATGATATTTTATTCTGTGAAGCAGCCCTATATTCTGGATACCCGCAATTGCCTGAGGGGAGCGGAGCTGAGAGAAATGGGCTTTGACTACGAAGGTATTGGGTAAGAATAGAAGGAATTGTCCTCCTGCATCCGGGCAATTCCTTTTCTTTTGCAGAATGGACGGCCGGGTGCAGGAGCAGTGAAATACATAGGGTTAAAGGGTGAATTCCAATATGCGGTGGAGGAACAGGCTGTGGCTGCGCCTTGCCCAAAGAGCCCTGAAGAATCGGGATCGGGAGCGGGCGCTGGCCTACATGGATAAAGGTAAAGATGAGATAAGTACGCTGCAGGACCAGATTGCCTACGTCAATCTGCTGCACGGTGCCGGCCGCTCACAGGAGGGGCTGACGCTGCTGGGCCAGATTATTGACCAGAAGGGAGCCTCCGCTGCTTATGAGCGGCGCGCGCACCTGCTAAGGGAGCTGGGACGGGGCGAGGAAGCCATTACGGACCTGGATGAAGCTATTATGCTGAACAGCAACAACTATTTGAACTGGTATACCCGCGGTGTGCTGAATCGGGATTTGGGAAATTATGAAGAAGCCATCCGGGATCTGAAGCAGAGCATTAGCAGAGAGGGGCCGGAGAGTATCATCTCCACCTACTATGAGCTGGGCATGACGTATGTGGAAAGCGGAGATCCTGCCGCTGCCACCCGCTGGTTTCAGCAAAGCATTCAGCGGCCAGAGCGAAGTATACCGATGTACTACTTCATGCTGGCCCGGTGCCTGTGCCATGAAGGGAAGCCGGAAGAAGCAAAGCAGGTGCTGCTGCAGGGGGTAGAGCTGGCGGACCGCTATGAAGCCCAGGCCGATGAGGGCTACGCGCTGTTTGATGAGTCTACGAGTTATAGTAGGGGTGCGTTCCTGACGTTTCAGCGGCAGATGAAGGAGAGCTTTTCTTTCCGCCTGCTGCTTGCCGATATTAATCTGCAGCTGGGAGACATTGACGTGGGCCTTAAGGCGATTGCTGAAGGATTGGCCAGATATCCCGGAGAAGTGGAGCTGTATCTGAAGCGGGCCATGCTTCTTTCTGCCGCTGGCAGAGCCGATGAAGCGAGGGAGAATTTGCGGCTGGCCGTGCACCAGGAGCCGGATGATTTAAGGGCCTATGCCGAGCTTCTGCGTCTGCTGCGGGAAGAGGAAGGAGAGGCAGGAGAAGAGGCTGCGCTGGAGCTGCTCACGGGGCTGATGAAGCGTCAGCCGAGAACACCCATTGTCTGCTATTGGGTAGCAGACAGCCTGTATCGCCTGGGCCGGCACGAGCATGCGCTGGACATGAACAGCCGCCTGCTGGAGGTAGAGCCGGATGATCCGGCCAACTACATCCAGCGTGCAGACATCTACATTGAAATGGGCAGCCTGCCTTCCGCGGAGGAGGCCATGCAGCAAGCCGTGAAGCTGGAGAACAGCCCGGAAATTCATAACAAGCTGAGCTACATTCAATATTTGCAGGGGCATAATGAGGATGCGCTGCTATCCCTCCAGCAGACGGCAGAGCTCGATCCGGAGTATGAGCAGCACCCCGCCTATCAGTCCGCCAGCGGACATATTTATAAGGAAATGGGCATGTGGGATTTGGCTGTTCAGGCCTACAGCCGGGCGATTCGGGCAGAGCCCCGCCAGGTGAAGCTGTACGAATTCCGCGCCGGCTGCTTCCTGGAAACGGGGCAGCTGGAGCAGGCAGCCGCGGATTGCACGCGGGGGCTTGAGCTGGATGGAGCTGCTGCGGAGCTGTACAGTCTCCGCAGCTCGGTTTATTACGCAATGAAGGATTATCCGGCGGCTGCACAGGATATGCAGCAGTACCTGCAATTTTACCCCGAGCACCCCGGAGCTTATTACCGACTGGGACAGATGCTGTACAAGAATCGGGATGAGGAGGCTGCACTGGCTGCTTTTGACCGGGTGCTGTCGCTCATTCCCGAGCATGCGGACTGCTATTTATATAAAGCTCATATTTATTTCGGACAGCTGGAGCCAGAAGCAGCTCTGCAGCACATTGTGAGCTGGGGGCTGTTCTATGATAAGGAGGCCCCGGTCGGAGAGAGAGTAAACGCCATTCGCTCGCTGGAGGGCTTCACAGAGGAGATCCTGGAGGAGGCTGCAGAACGCTTGAGAGGCATGTACGGCCAAAGCCAGTATTTATCCTGAAGCCCGTGAGGAGAAACGACGTGTTATTTCACCATTTTCTGTAATCCTCTGCAATGATACGAAAGTCGTGAAACTGTGGTATGATAGGAGCACTGACTTTTCATTTCAAAGAAACGGCTTTCGCGGCCTTGACAGGCGGCGGGCCGTTTCTTCTTGCGTCTTCACAGCATGGCAAAGGAGGTGATGTCCTGTGATATCCTTGCAGGAGGTCAGCAGAAGCTTTACCCAGGGGGACAGCCGCCTTCAGGCTGTGGACCGCGTGACGCTGGAAATTGCAGCGGGCGAAATTCACGGCATTATGGGAGCCAGCGGAGCAGGCAAGTCCACGCTGCTTCGAATGATTAATCTGCTGGAGCGCCCGGATGCCGGGAAGGTATTCGTGGGAGGTCAAGAATTGACGGTTCTCTCGGCATCAGCGCTCCGGCAGGCGAGAAGATCGATCGGCATGATCTTTCAGCACTTTAATCTGGTCGGCAACCGGACGGTGGAAGGGAATGTAGGGATGCCTTTAGAGCTTTCAGGCGTGCGCAGGCCGGAGCGGCAGCAGCGCACAGAGGAGCTGCTTCGCTATGTAGGCCTGCTGGAGAAGAAGCACCAGTACCCCGCGAGCCTGAGCGGAGGCCAGAAACAGCGGGTAGCCATTGCCCGTGCCCTGATCTCGCGTCCTAAGGTGCTGCTGTGTGACGAGCCCACCTCGGCACTGGATGAACGAACAGCTTCAAGTATTCTGGAGCTGTTGAAGGAGGTTCATGCCTCGGGAGTTACCATCGTCATGGTTACACATGAGCGGAGTGTCATTGACCGGATGTGCAGCCATGTTTCGGTGATGGAGCATGGACGCATTCTCCGTACGGCGCCGGTAAAGGAGAGCTATCCATGATGGAATGGTGGAACAATCTCTATCAATATCTGGCGGACTACTTCCAGTATGTATCCGGGTATCAGGAGCAGATCTGGAAGGCGATCGGAGAAACGTTCGTGATGGTCGGCATTTCCATTGCCGCTGCCTTGCTGCTCGGGCTTCCTGCAGGCACGCTCCTGTATCTGACCCGAAGGGGACAGCTGCTGGAGAATCCGCTGCTGTTCGCCATCGTCAACAGCCTGGTGAATGTCATACGCTCGTTCCCGTTCCTGCTGCTGGTAGTCGCGATGATTCCGCTCACCCGACTGATTGTCGGTACTGCCATCGGAACACTTGCCGCCGCTGTGCCGATGTCGGTCATCGCATTTGCGTATTATTCACGGCTGGTCGAGCAGTCGCTGCTGGAGGTCCCCCGGGATGTCATTGAGGCCGCCTCTTCAATGGGAGCATCTACTCTGCAGATTATTGTGAAATTTGTATATGTGGAGGCGCGCTCGGGACTGGTGCTCGGCCTGACGACTTCCATGATCAGCTTCATTTCGTATTCGACGGTGATGGGCATCGTTGGGGGAGGAGGCGTCGGGGACTTCGCGATCCGTTATGGCTACCAGCGCTTTGAATACGAGATTATGGTGTTTACGATCATCATCATGATCATTCTGGTACAGTCCATCCAGTTCGCCGGGAATGTGTGCTCCCGCCTGCTGGATAAGAAATGAGTTTCAATCAGCCCGCTGCGCCTGCGCGGCATATCTCAACACATATAAAGGAGACAACAACGATGAAGCTATGGAAAATGAATACGGGCCGGCCCTGGGCAGCCCTGCTGCTTGCCCTGGCCCTGATTACAGTAGCCGGATGCGGCCAGGCCGGCAATGAGTCAGAGCCGGAAGGCAAGGCTGTGGAGGAAATTACGCTGAAGGTGGCTTCCCTGATTCCGCCGATGACCGATGTTCTGGAAATGGTAAAGCCGGCGCTTCAGGAGGAGGGCATCCTGCTGGAGGTCGTCATTCTGTCGGATAATATTCAGCCAAACCACGCGCTGGCGAACAAAGAGGTCGATGCGAACTTCTTCCAGCATGCTCCGTACATGGAGGACTACAACAAGAATAACGATGCCGAGCTGGTGTCGGTGCAGCCGATTTACAACGCTGTTTACGGTGCGTACTCCAAGCGGTATGACTCCATTGAGGAGCTGCCGGAGGGAGCTGTGATTGCGGTGCCGAATGATCCCTCGAACATTGGGCGCTCCCTGGTCATGCTGGAGCAGCACGGGATGATCAAGCTGAAGGAAGGGGTAGGCATTCAGGCGACGGTAGGGGATGTCGTGGACAATCCGAAGGGCTACGAGTTCGAGGAGGTCGATCTGCTTATGCTGGCGCGCACGCTGGATGATGTGGATCTGGTGACGATGACCCCGGCTTACGCCAAGCCGCTGGGACTGACGCCGAAGAAGGATGCGCTCATCACGGAAGGAAAAGACTCGGAGTTTGCGATTACGCTTGTGGCCCGGGAGGACAATAAGGATTCCGAGGCGATCCAGAAGCTGGCACAAGTCATGACAGGACCAGACGTACGGGCCTTCTTCGAAGAGAACTATGCCGAGATCGCGATTCCTGCGTTCTAGAAAAAAGGTGACCTCCTAACGGCTTGACCCCTGCCTGCAGTCTCAAGCCACAGGCAGCGAGATCGTAAACACCGTGCCGTTCTGCGGCTCGCTGTTCACGGATACTGTGCCCTGCATGGAACGGATGGCCTGATAAGAGAAGGTCAGCCCAAGGCCGGTTCCGGTTCTTTTGGTAGAATAGTAGATGGAGCCAAGACGGCTGAGCTGATCTCCATCCATGCCGACTCCGTTGTCGCGAATCTCGAACTGGACCCGGTCTCCCAGAGACTTGAAGGAGATAAGGACCTGGGCGTGCGGGACGTCCATGCAGGCCTCAATCGCATTTTTGATGAAATTCATGAGCAGCTGCTTCATCTCGGTAGAGTTGCCGTAGACCATCACGGCTTCTGCAGGACAGTCGGTCTGAATGCTCACCTTGTGCATGGTGGCGTACGGGGTCATGACCTCGACAACGGATCTTAAATGAGTGATGAGGTCAAGCTCTTGCCGGTGAGAGCTGAGCGGCTTGCTCATGGATAAGTAATCTGACAGGATCTGCTCTGTCCGGTGAATTTCTTCAATGCTAATATCGATAAAGCGTTCTGTTTTGTCCGGAGAGAAGGCATTGGAGCGAATTAATTTCAGAAAGCCCAGCACGGTCGTCAGCGGATTGCGGACCTCATGGGCGAGTGAGGCGGCCACGTGGTTGGCCGCTTCTACTTTTTCATTTTGCAAATAACGCAGCTGCAGCTCTTTATCGCTGACCGATTTGTTGAACAGCGTCACGAGCAGCCAAATGCCAATAAAGTTCTGCACGGGCATGACGATCATGTTAAAGGACAGGTGCGTCAGCAAATAGTCGGTGTGACTAAAGTAAAGATAGATAAGTGGAAGAAACGAGAAGAGGACAGCCGCCAGCAGCGTGACCAGCTGCTTCCGCCTTGCTTGATGATAGGCAGCGCTCAGCAGAACGGAGATGGGAAAGGTCACACACATAATAATCATGGCGTTGAAGGCCCCGATCCCCCCAAGATACAGGCGGTAAGCCACAAATTCAGCCAGGAGAATAAGCCCGGTTGTTATGCCGCCAAAGACCAGGCCAAAAAACATAATGACATATCGGATATCGAACATAATGCCTTGTACGGCACTGGATGGGAAGGTCATCGCGAGGAACAGAGAAATACAGCAGGTGATTGCGATGAAGGCACGGGAGTAGTTGATCTCCAGATTCCGATAGTAGACGTTGTACATAACAAAAGGCATTAAAGCAAATAACAGCTGCAGCAGGACACCCTTAAATTCCGACAAAAGACATCACCCTCTTAAACCAAGATTGTGTGGCTGCTTACGAAATTCACTAGAAATATTCGACAGTGGGGAAGGAATATCCTTGAGTTTTATACAAAAAAATCATGAAATGAGACTTTCCATAACAAAAAGGACCGTTTCTGAGGATCAATGATCTTCAAAAGCGGTCCTTTTGCATCATGCATGAAGTGGCCTTATGTTAACAGCTGTTATCTAAATATCAGCCCCGGCGATGGGCGCCGCCAGGATAAGCCGGCCTCGCGGCTGTTCCCCATAAGCGTCCGGCTCCACCGTAATTGCGACGGTGTCATAATCCTCCGGCTCAAAGGTGTAATACAGCGCGCCAATGCCGTCTCTGGCGAGGAAGGTGCCGGCGTTGCGCTTGTCTTCGCCTTTAATGAGCCATACCTGGAAGGCTTCATTGGATTGCAGCTCCGGCAGATTCTCAGCCTGCACGACCAGATGGGTGCCCTGACTGTCAATGACGATTGTAGCCAGGCCCTGAGCAATAATGTCCTCAGAGACCGGGTCCAGCTTCACCGCTTCACCCAGCTTTAAGCCCTGTGAGGGCTTGAGCGCATCATTCAGCATGGCCTGCAGCCGGTCTGCCTCATTCTGTGCAGCCAACAGCTCCTGCTTCGCAGCTTCGGCCTCGGCAGACTGCAGCTCCAGCTGCTCCACTTCACCCCGAAGCTGGGCACTGTACACCCCTAATGCAATAACGGCAGCGGCAAGTCCGGCGCTGGCAGCTCGCCAGCCGCGGCTGCTTCGCATGAAAATAGCTCTTGGCGGTGCCGAAGCCGTGCCGCTTTCTGTGGCTGAAGCCCGTTCAGCCGCAGAAGACCTCTTCGTGGCCTGAGACTCCGCAGGCTGATTCAGCCCGTTCCCGGCAGCAGGGACAGATTCTTGTCCAGCCGCATTCGGTACGGCTGATGCATCTGCTGTGCCGGCTTCGCCCTGCAGCACATGTCCCAGGATGCGCTCCTTCATGCCGGCCGGAGGCTGAACAGGCATTGCCGCCAGCGGCAGGTAATCCAGAACCTTCTTCATTTCCTCCACCTGCTTCACACATTCAGGGCATTCAGACAAATGCGCCTCGAATTCCTTCTGCTCGGATGCGGACAATCCCCCAAGTACATACAGTTCAACGAGCTCTACCATCGTTGTATGCTTGTCCATCATACAGTCTCTTCCCTTCTTTCCGTCTCCGCCCACAGATTCAGCGCTCCCAATCGCCTTTGAAGCTGTTTCATGGCCAGGCGGACCCGGCTCTTGACGGTGCCAAGCGGTATTTGATATTGAACAGAAACCTCATGCTGTGTCATACCCTGATAATAGATGGAGTCCACGACGATCTTCTGTTCTTCGCTTAATTCTGCCAGGGCTTCTGACACCTTTAGACCCAGCCACCGGCTTTCTACGACCTGCTCTGTGTTGCTGCTCTCATCGGGAATGAGATGAATCACCTCATCGTCCACCGGGGAGGCGGCGTTGCGCGCTGATTTGCGGCGCAGCATATCAATTGCGATATTGCGCGTGATGGCAAACATCCAGGTCGTCAGCTTTCCCTGCTCGCTCTGGTACCGTTCAGCATGATTCCAGATTCGCAGAAACAGCTCCTGCATCACTTCTTCCGCCGCCATCTCATCCTGCACAATACGGTAGGCAAAAGCGTAAATGACTCTCTCATACTGGCTGTACAGCTGCTCCAGGGCAGCACTGTCCTTCTCCATGATCCGCTGCATGAGCAGGCGGTCATCGTGATTGTCATTCATCCGGAGGCTCCTTTCCCTCAAAACCTCCCTACATTATAGCTTTCGCAGGGAATGTTCCAAAGGATTACATTTTATTTTATTTTTTTTTGAAAAAAAGTGATCCAAATCTCAAAACCTCTCGTTACATGGGACAAGAAGCCATTCACAAGACGTGAAGGGTTGCTCATAACATACCATTTCTTAAAAGGAGTGTGCAAAATTTGATGAAATCCACTTTAACCCGAATGCTGACCTTGATGCTGGCATTCATGCTGGTTGTACCCGCAGCAGCCGGTGCTGCAGCAGCACCTACTGTGAAGGGAGCCGCCGAGGATCTTCGCTCTGCACTGGGACGTCTCTTGGGAGAGCATGCGGTGCTGGCGCTGACGGCCATGCAGAAGGGATACGACGGGAAGGCAGACTTTAATGCAGCGGCAGAAGCGCTGAATGGCAACACGGAGGATTTGACGCAGGCGATCAGCTCTGTATACGGCGCTGAAGCGGGCGTAGCATTCAAGAAGGTCTGGAACTCGCACATTGGTTACTTTGTTGACTATGTACAGGCTTCAGCAGCGAAGGACAGTGCCGGCATGCAGAAGGCTGTCCAGAATCTGGAGAAGTACCGCATGGAGCAAGCCAAGTTTTTTGCCGATGCGAATCCGTACATGAATGAGCAGCAGACGGCAGAAGGCCTCAAAATGCACATTAATCACCTGCTGGATGCTTTCAACAGCTATACCGCAGGCAAATATGACGAGGCTTACAGCTATCAGCGTGAAGCTTACATGCATATGTTTATGACAGGTGACGGCATTGCCGGAGCGATCATCAAGCAATTTCCGAAGCAATTCCCGGGGGATGCCATGAGTCCGGCATCGGATCTGCGCTCCGCTCTGGAGCAGCTGCTTGGCGAGCATGCCTTTGCAGCAGCTGTTACATTGCAAAAGGGCATTGACGGTGCACCTGATTTCAATAACGCAGCAGCATGGCTGAACATGAACACCGAGGATCTGACGAAAGCCATTGCTTCTGTCTATGGCAATGAAGCTGGAGCAGCGTTCAAGACGATCTGGAACTCTCATATCGGCTACTTCGTCGACTATGTGAAGGCTACAGGCGCTAACGATGCGGCAGCCAAGCAAAAAGCAGTAAATGATCTGGAGAAGTACCGGATGGAGCAGGCTAAATTTTTTGCAGATGCCAATCCGTTCATGAATGAGCAGCAGACCGCGGAAGGTCTCAAAATGCATATCAACCACCTGGTGGACGCATTCGACAGCTATGTAGCTAAAGACTATTCAGAAGCATACATGATGAACCGTGAAGCCTACACACATATGTTTATGACGGGTGAAGGCATCAGCGGCGCCATTGTGAAGCAATTCCCGGACAAGTTCATGCAAGGCATGACTCCTGAGAAGCCGGCAGCACCTATGGTATCCAAGATCACGCTGGGTCTTGGCAGCAAAATGCTGATGGTAGACGGAAAAGCGGTCAAGATGGACGTGGCTCCAATGATCAAGTACAACAGAACCTATATCCCGGTTCGCTACCTTGCTGAAAGCCTGGGAGCGGAGATCAAGTTTGACAATGCGACCAAGACAACCTGGATCATGGCCGGTGACGATAAGCTGGCATTCTGGATCGGTCAGGATGTTATGGAGCTGAACGGCAAATCTCAAAAGGTAGGCGCGAAGGTGTTTATCGAGAATGGCCGTACCCATGTACCGGTTCGCTTTATCGCTGAGCTGCTTGGGTGGAAGCTGCATGGAACCGCTCAAGACCTGATGCTCACGAAGGAAATGGCTCATATGGGTCACATGAATCATTAATCCTCATTCTTCAGTAAAGTAAGCTTAAATAAGGCGCCCCTGCTCAAGGTAACAGACTGGATGTAACACAATCCGGCTGTTCCCTGGATGCAGGGGCGCTTTTTTGCGTAAAGAAAAATGAGAGGATAAAAGGGATTCATTCGCCAATGCAGAAGTAAGCATGCTAGGGGATGTGCAAGGCTCAGCGGCTTTGAAAGCTGCGGCTTCTTGTTCCACATCCAATCGACAGCATAAAGGAGCTTATGAAATCATCATGAATACGATCAGCCTTCGAAAAATTGAATTGGAAAACTGCAGTCCCATCCCGACCATGGACGAAAGCCGGCTTAATCAGTTCTGGGATGAGCAGCTGGCCGGGCATGAGGAACGCCCGCTGGAGGTTACAATAGCCGGGGAGGATACACCTTACCCGGGAATGAAGGTGAACAAAGTCACCTACAAAGGCTTTGATGAGACGCCTGTACATGCATGGCATATTGCACCGGTACAAGCCGAGACGAATGCACCGTGTGTGGTGACCTTTCCCGGCTACACGATGGACCGCGGCTTTCCGGAGCGCTATGCTCACTATCTGCTGCTCGGCTGGCATGTGCTGGCTGTAGACGTCCGGGGGCAGTCGGGAGAGACCGGCAGCCTGCTGCCGCTGGACAGCGGAATCGCTCGCGGCTGGATTACACAAGGCATTATGGAGGCAGAGCGCTCCTATTATATGGCGGTTACTATAGATGCGGTGAGAGCCGTCAAGGTAGCGGCCGGGCTGCCGGGCGTCGACGCCAAGCGTATTGCCACAGCCGGGGGAAGTCAGGGCGGGGGACTCGCATTCATCAGCGGAGCACTCAGCCCGCTTGTCGCAGCCGTTGCGGCGGATATTCCCAATCTGTGCCGTATGGATTACGGGGTGCTGCATTCTACCAGCTCCTTGACGGAGGTGGCACAATACATCAAGCGCTATCCCGACCGGCTGGAGGCTGTTCTGTCGAGTCTGGCGCATTTTGATATGCTCAATCTCGCTCCCCGGCTCAAGGTGCCTGTGATGGTGTCAGTAGGCTGGAAGGATACAGTTTGTATGCCGGAGACCATCTATGCCGCCTACAACCGGGTTCAGTCGCCCAAGGAAATCCGCGACTATCCATTCTCCGGCCATGAGGTCAGCGAGCATCAGAAGCGGGAAGCGGTGGTGTTTCTGCAGAAGCATCTGGGCTGAAGGTGAGGATGAAGCACTATCCTGAAATTCCAGGTCATAATGTAAGTTTATATAACACATAAAACTATTTTTGTTAGTTTATTTAACATATTCTATTGACTTTGGGCTTTTCACCCCTATAATTAAACACAAGGAGTCAGAGGAAACATCGAATCAACCTAGAAATTTTGATTAGGTGTTACTATAACTCACATTGGGGTGCTTGACATGATGATTACGGCCGGCGATCTCAAGCAGGACATTTTGAGAATTTACAACGCCATTAACAAGAGAATATTTAATGTGGGCGTCAGGCAGCAGAAGGTCGATTTTGTCGGCAGCAAGATCATCATCGTCTCCAGAAACACCCGGGTTCCCGTCTTAAAGCTGCTGGATGAGCATGATCCCCAGTCTACACGCCAGCTGGACCATCTGCTGTTTCAGGTGCTGAAGCAGGAGATCAAGAAGGAGTTTGAACAACAGCTGAAATTGAATATTATCACGATTCTGAAGGATTATGATGCTGAGACCGAATATTCTGGTACCATCGTTTTCCTAGAGAAGGACGTGGAATGTTATCTGAACGACAAGCCGGAACTCTGTTAAGAGAGCGGGCCGATCGTCAGTTTAGTATCGAACTGTGCAGTAATGCTGCACGTTCGGGCCTGGACTGGCGATTTTTTTATACCCGCTTTGAAAATAACCCCTGTAATTTCAGAAAAAGGAGGAAACAAAATGAGTCAGCACAAAATTGAGATTGATGGTGTCAGCAAATGGTTTCGCCGCAACGGAGAGGAGATTGCTGCGATGCGGGAGACGAATCTTTCGATTGAAGCCGGCAGGTTTGTCAGCATCATCGGCCCCAGCGGCTGCGGTAAATCGACCTTGTTCAATATTATTGCAGGCCTGATGCCGCCCTCCACCGGACGGGTGCTGGCGGACGGAGAAAATATCGTAGGCAAGACCGGTTATGTCGGGTACATGCTGCAGAAGGATATGCTCCTCCCATGGCGGACTATCCTGGATAACATTATTCTCGGCATGGAGGTAAGGGGCGTTCCTCATCAGGAGGCGGTTCAGCGCGCCTTGCCGTTGATGGAGAAGTACGGACTGAAGGGCTTTGACAAGCATTATCCCAAGGAGCTTTCAGGAGGGATGAAGCAAAGAGCAGCTTTACTGAGAACGCTGCTGTATGACCGCGATATTATTTTGCTGGACGAGCCCTTTGGGGCGCTGGATGCCCAGACCCGGCTGACGATGCAGAACTGGCTGCTGCAGATTTGGGAGGATTTCGGCAAGACGGTGCTGTTCGTTACCCATGACATAGACGAAGCCATTTATTTATCGGATGACATTTATGTGTTTTCCTCCAGACCCGGGCGGATCAAGTCCAAGATTACAGTGACCATGGAGCGTCCGCGCAAGACCGAGGATATGACCTCTCCGGCCTTTATGGAGCTCAAGCATCATCTGATGGACTTGTTATCCGCAGGACATGAAGAGCCCGTATCGTCCTAGTCTCTCAAATACTGTATTTCACATTTTATGAATCTAGTGAAGGAGTGATCTGAATGGAAACTGCACGTAAAGAAGCCTTTGTTGTACATGCCATCCCCTCCCCGGAGCTGTCTGTCAGTGGAGCCAAGAGGCCGGAGGTGGTGCCTTATATTTTGGATGAAGAGGCTATGGAACGAAAAAGAAGCCGGCGGATCGTATGGGGCAGAGCCGCCGTGGCTGCCATGATTTTTGTGATATGGGAGGTGTTTACGCGCCTTGGCCTGCTGGATGCCTACTATTGGAGCAGCCCCAGCGCCATTGCCGAGACCACCTGGATTCAGCTGACAGAAGGAACGCTGATGCGCGATGTCATTTACACCTCGGGCTCTACCATTCTAGGTTTTATGTTTGGGACGGCCTTGGGAGCATTGCTGGGACTCTCGTTTTGGTGGTCGAAATCGTACGCAGGCGTCAGTGAGCCGTACTTAATTATTCTCAATGCCATGCCGAAGCTGGCGCTTGCGCCTGTCCTGGTCATCCTGCTCGGCATCGGGTTTTTCTCCAAAGTGGCACTGGCATTCTCTATGACCGTAGTTGTCGCGGCACTGTCGGCCTACAGCGGCGTGAAAAGTGTCGATCCGGATATGGAAAAGCTGATGTACTCGCTCGGCGCAAAACGGCGTCAGGTGTTCGCGAAGGTTGTGGTACCGTGGTCGATGCCTTGGATCATCAGCAGCCTTCGCATCAACATCGCTCTCGCACTTGCCGGAGCTATAGTAGGTGAATTCATCGCTTCGAGTCAGGGAATCGGACGCATGATTATGTATGCGGGGACCATTCTCGATATTAACCTCGTTTGGGTTGGCGTTGTCGTACTGTCGTTCCTCTCGATGCTAATGTACTGGGGCGTGGTTCTGCTGGAGAAATGGCTGTCCAAGGGCCTTGCCAAGGTCTGAGCCATAGAGTCTTCTCGCTTCCATGACAAAAGGGTTACATGAAAGACCACTATAGATGAAAAGGGGAATGAACATGCACAGAACGATGAAAAGACTGCCTTTGCTTTTGGCCGGATTATTGCTCACTTCACTGCTCGGAGCCTGCGGCGGGAAGACGGAGGAAGAAACGGTATCGGCCGCTGGCGGTACGGAAGAACTGAAGAAGATCGTCATTGCCGAGCCGCTTCATTTGACGGGGTATTTGCCGCTGTATGTAGCTCAGCGGGAAGGGTATTTTGAGAAGAGAGGTCTGGACGTTGAAGTCATTCAGGCGTCCGGCGGCGCGCATGTTACCGCTGTCGTCAGCGGAGATGCGTGGGGCGTGATCGGCGGTGCCGAGTCCAATGCGCTGGCGAACAAGAACAACTCTGACCCCATCGTTTCTGTCGTCAATGTCGTGAACCGGGCTAACGTGTACCTGATGGCGAAGAGTGGTACCGGACCAGCAAGCAATTCCCCGGAGGACCTGAAGGCTTTTCTTGAAGGAAAGAAGATTAACGCTGGCCGTCATGGAGGTACACCGAACCTGTTGACCCGCTACCTGCTGGTTCAGCTGGGTCTTGACCCGGCCAAGGATGTACAGCTGTTGGAGCCGGCGGACGGCTCGACCGTGGTCACGATGGTGCAGCAGGGAGCGGCTGATATTGCCAATGGCGCCGAGCCGCAGATTAGCGACGGGATGTCAAAGCAGGTCTGGGACGAGCCGTTTTACAAGTTCCATGATCTTGGCGATTTTGCTTACTCGGTGCTCAGTGTAAAGAAGTCTACGATCGAGAAGGATCCGGAAACGGTGCAGAAATTTACCGGTGCAATCATCGAGGCGCTGCAGGCCGTGCAGAATGATAAAGAGCTGGCGGCGAGCATCCTTAAGGCGGAATTTCCGACGCTTTCCGAGGAGGCGCTGCAGGCGTCCATGGACCGTGCGTATGAAGATCATCTATGGAGTCTGGACGGCATGATTTCCGAAGAAGCGTTGAAGAACGATATGGAGGTTATGATTCAAACCGGTATCTTTACAGGCGATTATGCGTATGACGAGCTGGTTGATATGCAGTTTGTGAGAAACGCGCAGCCGTGATGAAGCGAAAAAGCCAGGGTTCTTAACCCGAGTAATGACTAAAGGAGAGATTAAAGATGAGAACATTGGAAGAGCTGGTCAAGGAAACACGCACGGCGGTCATTGTGGTGGATGTTCAGAATGATTACTGTCATCCGGATGGGGCTCTGCCCCTTTCCGGCTGTGATCTCAGTGGAGTCAAGAGCATGATGCCGAATTTGCAGGAGCTGTTAACGCAGGCGAGAGCAAACGCGGTTCCGATTATATTCATTCAGACCTTTCATGAGAAGGCTACCGATTCCGAAGCCTGGGTAACCCGTTCCTCGGGCCGTTCATCAGCAGTATGCCGTACGGGCAGCTGGGGCGCTCAGTTTTACGAGGTCTGTCCGGAAAAAGAGGATGTGATCGTCAACAAGCACCGATACAGCGCATTTGTAAATACGCGGCTTGACTCCGTGCTGCACACGCTGAAGGTGGAGACCCTTGTCATGACAGGAGTAAGCACGAATGTGTGTGTTGAATCGACGGCCAGGGACGGCTTCATGCGGGATTACAACATCGTGCTCGTCCACGATGCATGCGCTTCGTATTCCCAGAAGGCCCATGACATGACGGTGGAAAATATTGAAGGCTACTTCGGGAAGGCGGCTACTACTCCTGAGCTGATTCGTTGCTGGGAGCAGTCTGGCCACCACAGTGCTGAAGTGCTAAGGCCGGCGCAGCCGGCAGTGAGCTGATGGCCGTGTGAAAGGCATGTCAAGCGATTCCCTTCGTCTGACCCAATATACGATCTGTTTGGGAGCGCTGCTATCTAATTTGTCTGCAGGGATGTTCAACATTGCACTGGTAGATATTGCGGACTCCCTTCAGGTAAGCCTGCCTTCTGCACAATGGGTTGTCACCGTCTACCTGCTTGTTATTTCTGTGCTGCTGCCCCTTATGGGAAAGCTGGGCGACCGGATCGGAAGAACAAAGGTGCACAATGCGGGCTACTTCATTTTCCTTGCCGGAGCGCTGGGCTGTGCACTGTCGCCTTCCTTGCCGCTGCTTATTGCTTCGCGGGTTGTTCAAGGAGCCGGGGCCGCTATGTATCAGGCGACGAATATGGCGCTTATAATCAGTGTGTTTCCTAAGGATCAGCGCGGCAGGGCACTGGGATTGATCAGTACATTTGTCGCAGCGGGCTCACTGGCGGGACCTGGCCTTGGCGGCCTGGTGCTGGAATGGTTCAGCTGGCGGACCGGCTTCTGGCTGCTAACGGCGCTGGCGCTGACAGCCTGGCTGCTCGCAAACCGGCTGATTCCCAAAGATGCTCCCTCCGGCGCCGGGAAACCAGATCTTGCCGGAGCCGCCCTGTTCGCCGTCTCGCTGACGGTTTTGGTCACATCACTGAGCCTGGGAGGAAGCTACGGCTGGGTATCCTGGCAGGTTCTCGCTCCGATCATCGCGTCTCTTGCTGGCTTCCTGCTGTTTACGGCAAGGTGCTTAACCCCGCGGCCTGGCAACCGGGAGCCATTTATCCAGCTGCGGCTGTTCCGGGAGCCGGGCATTGCCGCCGGTATCGGTGTGACGCTGGTCACGTATTTGGCGGCCTTCTCCGCGCAGCTTCTTCTTCCGGTATTTTTTCGGAGTGAACTGGAGCTGGGACCGGCTGCCGCAGGGATGATTATGATGGGGTATCCGCTGTCACTGGTTATTTTTTCTCCTTTATTTGGAAGCTTGTCAGACAAGCTGGGGACGTATCCCTTGATGTCGGCCGGTCTGCTGCTGATGGCTGGGGCGGCAGGAGCGATGAGCTTCTTGTCCGCTTCTTATCCAGTGCTTGCCGTGCTTGCCTTGATTGTGCTGCTGGGCGGGTCCATGGGCATGATTACTCCCCCTAATAATTCTCTCATCCTGGGCCGCGCAAGGAAGTCCGAGCTGGGGCTTGTCAGCAGCCTCATCGCGCTCTCCCGCAATCTGGGCATGATGCTAGGCACCGCAGCCGGTGGAGCGGCGCTCGGCTTCAGAGATCAGGCTCTTGGCTTTCGCAGCCTGTTCCTGCTCTGTGCGGTGCTGCTGCTTCTGACCTTTGCGGTCTTCGCGCTGTCGTTTCGGTCTTCGCGGTCCAGGGAGTTTAGGGAGATCGAGGGCTAGCACAGCAGTGCCGGGTTAAGGAGTGGATTTCGTTACTCCCAGGGCTGGTCATCCTCCACTGCCGCCTGGATTTCCTCGTGTCCAATATTTACGTAGCCGTAGCCTGATTCCAGATGCTGCCTCATAGCCTGCTCCTTGATGAACCGCGGGCTTGCTTCGCCGTTTTCCTCGTCATATACTAAGAGGATTCCGTCGCTTTTCCGCAGCAGGAGCTCGTCTCTTGCTTTGAATTGCCAGCTGCCCTCATACCCCTTTTTGCTGACTGAGGTATAGAAATCGACTTGCCTGATCAGTCCCTGAAAATAGGTCTTTTTCTCCTCATTCCACTGCTCCTCCGGATGGCTGTAGGCTGTTACAATGGAGCACTTCAACTGGGGATACCTGGACTTCAGACGGATTGCCGCCTCGATGGCCCAGAGATCGACCCCGTATTGGCCGGGAGTGAGCACCCACTCCAGTCCGTCTTCCAGAAAAGGGATCAAGCGTGATTCGATCGCCTTGATAATATAGGGGATGCCCTTATGCTTGTTGCTGTATACGCCGAGCTCGTGAGCCCGGTAGCCGGTGATCAGAAGATTTTTCAAGGGTGACACTCCTTCGGGTTGATGCCTCTACTATAGCATAGCAGACCGGATGGCTGCCGATGTGTTACAGAACAGGGAGGATTGGGTAATAGGGTTGGTAGCGAAAAATTATGGAGTCGACAGGCAGGAGGAAATCATTTTGAAAAAATGGACAACAGGATTATTAAGCGTGATCTTGGCATTTGGACTGGCTGCATGCAGCAGTGACAATGAGGCTGAGGAAGCAGGTACGGCAACGCCGCCAGCGAACACTGAGCAGCCTGCAGAGAACGGAGAAACCGTGACCGAGCCTGCCGAAGCGCCAGCAGAGGAAATGACAGAGACACCGACCGTAGATGAGCTGATTCAAAAAAGCGCCGAAGCCGGCGAGAATTTGAAAAGCTTCTCGATGACTTCTGATATTGAGCAAAACATCAGCCTGGGTGAAGAGCAGCAGAACATTAACATTCAGATGATGGTAGATACAACGATGGACCCGATGCAAATGTATCAGGAAATGACGATGGATATGGGAGAGCAGGGCAGCCAGGAGCTGAAGCAGTACATTTTGGAGGATAGTGTTTACTCCGGAGTGGAGGGCGAATGGTACAAAATGCCGGATGCTGAAGCCAAGCAAATTATCGACAGCATGGCCATGACCTCACAGAGTCCAGAGCAGCAGCTGGAGCAGTTCAAGACGATTGCCGAGGACACGGAGATCAGTGAAGATGGCGATCACTATGTGCTGACAGCCGATGTTTCTGGCGACAGCCTGAAGGAGCTGGCTCAGACTTACATGAACCAGACTGGTGGTAGCGATGCGCAGACGCAGGCGATGCTGGAGCAGATGGATATCAAGAGCATGAAGATCGTGTTTGGCATCCATAAAGAGACGTACCTGCCGATGGAATCAACGGTAGATATGGTCATGGAAATGGCGGAAGGCGACCAGAAGATTACACTGGAAATGAAAATGACCAGTGACTACAGCAAGCACAATGAAATCGAGAAGATTGAGGTGCCGCAGGAGGTTCTGGACAGCGCAAAAACGATGGACAACGCCGCCTAAGCCTTAAAGCACGAGCCTGGCGAGAGTGAGCAGTGCAGGGCCCCGCAGGTCAGTGTGTATGTATTATAATGAAGAAAGCGGCAGTGCCGGAGGGAACTCCGCACTGCCGCTTTTTATGGCTCCTGCTTAATACACTGCGTTCGCGTCGTAAAGACCCTGGCAGGGAGTGCTCAGTAGAAGGAGGAACCGATGATGAATGAAGTCAGTGACCATCTGGATTACGGGCTCTCGGTCATTTTTATTGGCTTTAACCCTAGTCTGCGCTCTGGTGAAAGTGGACATCATTATGGTAACCCGCGTAATCACTTTTGGCGTATTTTGCAGCAATCGGGTATTACTCCAAGGCTATACCATTTTTCCGAGGATCGGGAGCTCTTGAAGCTGGGGTATGGCTTTACGAATATTGTCGCGCGGCCTACCCGCGGAATCGACGATATTACTCGGGAGGAATATGCCGCCGGGCGAAAGCTGCTGTACGACAAGCTCATGCAGTATAAGCCGAGCATCGCTTGCTTTGTCGGGAAGGGCGTATACACGGAGTTTAGCCGAAAATCCCGGGCGGAATGGGGCTTTCAGGCGGAGACGGTCATTCCGGAGGTCAGAGAATTTGTCGCTCCGTCTTCCAGCGGGCTGGTACGGATGAGCATGGAGAGCATTGTAGAGATTTATAAGCAGCTGGGCATCAATCTGGCGGAGGATTCACAAGAATCAGAGTAATACGAACAACAGGCCACCTGGAAGAAGAGCTTCCAGGTGGCCTGCTGTTTGTGCGCGCTGCGTGGAGCCGTGGGTTAGTTCCCATCGGGGAATTGCAGCAGCTCCGGTGCAACTGGAGGTACGAGTCCTTCTGCGGCGGCGCGCTGGAGCAGGGCAGCTACGGCGGCATGGCCGTCTTGACCGAGGTCCTTAGTATATGCATTGACATAAAGCTGGATATGCGACTTGGCTACGTCCGGGTCCATCTCCTGAGCATGCTGCATGACATATTCCTGGGAAGCCAACGGGTCGTTCCATGCCTGCTCCACCGAAGCGCGAATCCAGGACGTAATCCGGGTCAAATCCAGCGACCGGCGGGCAATGATGGCGCCCAGCGGGATAGGAAGACCGGTATCCTGCTCCCACCAGCTTCCGAGATCGGTCATCAGCTGCAGGCCATAGGACGGATAGGTGAAGCGGGCTTCATGGATGACGAGTCCGGCGTCGACATGGCCGTCGCGAACGGCAGGCATGATCTCGTGAAAAGGCATCACGACGATCTCGCCCAGACCGCCGGGAATCTGCTGGGCTGCCCACAGGCGGAACAGCAGATAAGCGGTGGAGCGTTCGCTCGGTACGGCCACGCGGCGGCCGCTCAGCTGGGACGGCTCTGCCGCGGCGCTTTCCCGTCCCGAGGTTAGCACGAGCGGACCACAGCCGCGTCCCAAGGCGCCTCCGCATGGAAGCAGGGCATATTCCTCCAGCACCCAGGGCAGAGCGGCATACGATATTTTGAGAATATCATGGGACCGGGGATCTTCTCCCGCAGCCCAGTAATTGGTTACATCAATATCGGCATAGGATATGTCGAGCTCCGGTGCGCCGGGAATCAGTCCATGCGCCCAGGCATGAAACACAAAGGTGTCGTTAGGACAGGGGGAGTAAGCAATCTTCAGCATTTCTCATACAACCTCCGTAAGTATGGAACTGGCCGCCTCCAGACGTTTCAGGGCACCTGGAATGTCCCAGGCTTCTCTGTCTCGGAGGCCGACACGGTTAGATATTGCGCGAAGCTCAAGCACAGGCAGCTTGACGTCCGCTGCCGCCTGCGCTGCGCCGAAGCCTTCCATGGCTTCAGCCGCCGCGAGCGGGATGCGGGCTGACCGCGCTGCAGCGGTCTCTGCAGTGCCTGTCGCCGTCGAAACCGTCAGAATAGGACCACAGACTGCCTGGAGACCGGCGCGGTTCAGCGCCTCGGTCAGTGCGCGTGTGATGGGCTCGGGGGCGGCAATCGCAGACGAGCCAAAGCCCAGCTCATCGACGCTGAGAAAGCCGCCTGGGGACTCCGCGCCGAGATCGGCTGCGATCATGCGGTCAGCGACGACGAGTCCCGCTTGGCCCGCTTGTCCGTCGAATCCGCCGCCGATGCCGGCACTAATCACGAGGCGATGGCGTCCACCGCCTGAGGCTAGAACTCTTGCGGTAGCCGCGGCCGCCGCGGCCGGCCCGACACCGGCAGCGATGACCTCAAACCG
Organism: Paenibacillus sp. F411; assembly: GCF_017582705.1. Classification (NCBI taxonomy): domain Bacteria; kingdom Bacillati; phylum Bacillota; class Bacilli; order Caryophanales; family Paenibacillaceae; genus Paenibacillus; species Paenibacillus sp. F411. The sequence goes on along the minus strand of NZ_JAGFIP010000006.1, from coordinate 113,728 downwards.
GTCATCGCCGTTCAGGCCCCGCAGGATGGCTTCCTGCTCGGGAGCTACGGCGGTAACAATTAAAATGGATGCCTCTTCATAATGGGACAATGACGTTCACTCCTTCTGACTGCTGCTCTATGGGACAAGCTGTGTTATTAATAAAAAACCTTACTGCAATATGTCTATAACGTTATAACGTTCCGGTACAATTGTAAAGGGCAGTCCCTTTGGTGCAATAAGAATCGGAGCAGATTCCTTTTATAAATGTAAAAAAACACCAATTTGATAGATGTTGAAATAGGCATCAGGTATAATGAGGTGACAACTCAGTAGAGACGAAAGGACCGATATCATTGCGCAAAAAGGGATCTAACGGACAGGAAAGCAGAGCCAGACTGCTGGAAGCAGCAGCTCAAGAATTCGCACGTTCAGGCTATCATGAAACGAAGATCAGCACGATCGTGTCCCGGGCCGGGTTAACCCAGCCGTCCTTTTATCTTTATTTTCAGAGTAAGGAAGCAATTTTTGAGGAACTGATGGAGCTGTTTGAGATTCAATTCAAGGAAATGGGCAGGCATAGCAGGGAAGAGCCCGATGACCCGGATAACGTGGGCCAGGAAGGAAATCGCCGCGAGGCTGCCGAGGGGCAGATGTACCGGGAGCTGGCAGGATTGTTCGGTTTTCTGGGGAAAAATCAGGATTTGACGCAGATTGGTTTTTTTACGGGAACGCAGTCGGCGGCACTAAAGCGCAGGCTGATGTCGGCCATCCACAGCGATTTTGCTGCAAAGCAGCAGAACGGCCATTTCCGGCATGATGCTGATATGGAAATTGCTGCGGAATGTCTGCTGGGGACGATCGAATGTCTCACCCGGGAACAGCTGCTCACGGGCAAACGTCCGCCGGAGGAGCTGGCACAGGAGGTGGTGCGGCTTTATTTACTTGGCTTGATGGCATAATGTTCTAACATTTTATACATATGGATAAAGCCGCCTCTTCAAGCGCTGAAGAGGCGGCTTTTGATACTTTTTACGCATAAAGATCGTCTACAGTTACGGCTTGACCATCTCCGGGGTGTAATCACTGGATATATAGGTGAAGGCTGCAGCTTCCTTCATATCGGCAGGGTAAATGGCGGCCGGATCCGGCAAGGTCAGGGAATAGTGGATCTTTGCTTCGCCATCCTCGGTGAATTCAATCCGGTCAATGCGAACACCATAGCCGGGGGCTGGCAGCTCGCTGCGTGTAATGGTGACCTTGTTGACGTCGTCATTTACTGGTTCAACGGATAAATCAAGGACAGCTTCACCCTGATCCTCTTTCATTGCGGTCTGATTGGCTACAAACTCTGCAGCCTTGGATACCATAACCGCTGCCTCCAGGCGGGTAACAGGGGCATCAGGATGGAAATACCCTTTCTCATCAAGCTCGGCAATTTGGGTCAGGAGCAGAAACTGGAGCGCCAGGCGGTGCTCGGGGTCGATATTTCCTTCGTCTTTAACGTTAATATACATTTTGACGGTTGGGAAATCTCCTAAGGCTTCAATACCGCTGTGAAGCAGCTCTGCGAATTGAATACGGCTCATCGCCTTTCCCGCTTTAAAGCTGGCATCCACGGCTAGACCGTTCTCTGCTGCAATCCGGACCGAAGAGCTGTACCAAGCTTGCTCCGGGAGCGCTTTCGCCCATGCTGGCACTTCGGCGGCAGACGCCTTCAAGTTCAGTGCCTTCACGACGAGCTGTACCGCCTGCCCGGATGTCAGCTGCGCGTTTGGTGCAAATGTGTCCGATGTCATTCCTGAAATCACACCCTGCTGCTGCAGGCGTTCAACCCGGTCGGCCTCCTCACCCTTAGGCAGATCGGAAAAAGCAAAAGCGGACGTTCCGGTCACAAGCAGTGATGCGGCAGCTATGCTGATCATGGATTTTTTGAATTTCATCATTTGTAACACCTCCTGTATACATTGACGAACGCTTCATCGTGAGTGTTGCAGGATACGAGACAAAAATGATAAAAATTTCTTATTTGAGAGCCTCCAGCGATGGGGCGGATTCAATGGGCGGCCGTTTCCCGCGCTGCAGCTCGCGGAGCGACAGGCCGAAATCCATCTGCAGATGCGGATAATCGGGAAAGCTGGCCCAGTCGCCTCCCCACTGAAAGCCAAGGTCCTTGGCGATCGCAACGACCTCCATCCAGTCGGACTTCCCGTTTCGGTTCCCGTCATACTCCAGATCCCAAATGACCTGTCCCTCGTTATTCCAAAGGGCAAAGTCAATAGCCAGACCGTAATTGTGCATGGATTGGCCTCCCCGGGCTTGGGTAACGATATCTCCGGGAGCTGATCTTCCCTGCTCGTAGAGCCGATCCTGCTCCTCATGAGAGCGGTAGCCGTCGGTCACAATAATCTTGATGCCAAGCTCGCGGGTCTTGGCGACAAGCCGGTTTTTTTGAGCCAATACGACGGGGTGCAGCTCTGTGATCGGGGCGGCGGGCGTTGTATTCTCCTCGGGGAGGAGATGAAAGGGCTGATCCTGTACCTGTATATATATAATAACCAGCAGGATGGCGGCGATGATCCATCGGGTGGGACTTTTACGTTTGGGTTTTACTTGTGCGGTAGCCATAGCTTGGGTGGTTAACCTGCCTTCCTGAAACAAAATCAACAGTTTATGAAGCTCGTCCTTCTATTATAGCGGGTCACGGGGATTGGCATCTACTCGGCTTAAGGCTGGTTTTAACGAAGGAAGGCAAGGGGGAGAGCAGGTATAATAAAGGACCGAGCTTCGCAAGCTATATGAAAAACAGGAGGCAGAGGATGGACAGAGAGCCTGCATTATGTCATCAGATTGGTATGCTGACAGGGGCCTTAAGCGGCCTGCAGCATTCAGGTTCAGGAGATTCCGGAGAGCTGAAAGGGCTCATGCAGCAGATAGAGCAGCTTCATGGACGACTGCAGGAGCTGCAGCTGGAGGAGAGGGCAGCAGGCTCCAGTGAAAGCTTGGTGATGCGGCAGGAGCTGGTCCAGTGCCGGGTGGAGCTTTCCCGGTGCATGGAGCTGTTGACACAGCAGCAGGACCAGGCAGCCGAGCAGTATCGCCGGGTGCTGGGAGACGGCAAACCGGCCTTTGAGCAGCTAAGTCAGGAAGAGCAGATGCGGGAGGCGCCGGAAGCGGCCGCGCTGCGTCAGCAGTATCAGGAATTAAAACAGGTGGGCAGGCAGGTTCAGCGGCTGAACGAAGGCTTGATGGATGCCGGTTACAGGCTGGATCGAGCGTATGAGGCGACAAGCAGCAGCGGAGCAGCAGAGGTGGTGGATGCTGGCGGTGATGTTGAGATACCGCCGTTTAGCTGACAGCTGGTGCGGCGTAGGGGTAGAGCAAAGAGCAGGTGATCCGGAGGATCACCTGCTCTTTGCTTGCGCCCGGTGCGGGGGCGCCTGGCGCGATGGTGCGCCACGAACGTGAAATTTCACGTTGGTTGGCCGCCCCTGGCGCAAACATGCGCCACGAACGCGAAATTTCGCGTTGGATAGGCGCGCCTGGCGCGAAACCACGCCACGAACGCGAAATTTCGCGTTGGATGTGCGCGCCTGGCGCGAAACCACGCCACGAACACGAAATTTCACGTTGGATGTGCGCGCCAGGCGCCAACGAGCGCCACGAACGTGAAATTTCGCGTTGGATGTGCGCGCCAGGCGCAAACGAGCGCCACGAACGTGAAATTTCACGTTGGATATGCGCACCTGGCGCGAAACCACGCCACGAACGTGAAATTTCACGTTCGTTAGCCTCGCGCTCCCTACCGTGGCCCTAGCTTCCGGCTGCTTCCGTGCGGCGGCGCGACAAAGCCTCTTCCAGCCGGCGCATGGCTTCCTGTAATGTAGCAGAAGTGCAAGCGACGTTCATTCGCATGAAACCGTCGCCTACTGTTCCGAAGGAAGCGCCGTTATTCAGGCCCAGCTTCGCGTCCTCTACGAGGAACTTGGACAGCTCCTTATCGGGAAGTCCCAATGCTCTGAAGTCGAGCCACAGCAGGTAGGTAGCTTCCGGCAGCCATACTTTGACCTCTGGTGTATGCTCAGCGATATAGTCGCGTACATATTCCATGTTACCCCGAACGTAAGTTAGTAGCGCGTCAAGCCACTCCCCGCCTTCACGATAGGCAGCTTCTGTAGCGGCGGCACCCAGAGGAGTGATTGCGCCCATAGCGAAGGTTTCGAGCGTCTTGGCAAATTTGCGCTTCAGAGAATCGTTAGGAATAATCAGATTAGCTGTATTAAGTCCTGCGATATTAAAGGTTTTGCTCGGTGCTGTGCAGATGATTGAGCGCTGGGCTGCATCCTCAGACAACGCAGCAAACGGCGTATGCGCTCCGGGCTCAAACACAAGGTCTGCATGGATTTCATCGGAAACAACGAGCACATCATGCTGCTGACACAGCTCAGCGATTCGGCTCAGCTCTTCACGTTTCCATACCCGACCCACCGGGTTATGAGGACTGCACAGAATAATCATCTTTGTTCGTTCGGCGGCAAGACAGCGCTCCAAATCCTCGAAATCAATATCGTAGCGTCCATCCTCATCCTGTACCAGCACGTTCTCGATAAGCTCCCGGCCCTGGTCCTTCACCACGCGATAAAAAGGAGGATATACCGGGGTCTGGATGACGACGCCATCGCCTGGCTCCGTCAGGCTGCTGACAAGCATGCTCAGTGCTGGGACGACGCCGGGGCAGAATTGGATCCATTCCGGCTTAATGGACCATTGGTGACGGGATTTCATCCAGCCGCAGACGGCCTCCAGATAGTTCTGGCTTGGTAGTGTGTAACCGAACACACCATGGTCCACACGGTCGTGCATCGCCTGGATGACGGCCGGAGGTGCTGCAAAGTCCATGTCGGCAACCCATAGCGGCAAGGCATCGGTAACACCAAAAATCGTATGGACGTGATCCCACTTCAGGGACGAAGTTTCTGTGCGGTCAATATTCAGATCAAAATTCATAACTATCTCCTCCAAGATCGTCTTTATCTAATGTCTGTCAGTTTGAGAGAGACTTCTCATAGTTCGAAATCAGAAACCTAAGCAGCAACCCAAGTCGCAACCCAACAACCCACAAAAAACAAACTAATCTACAGCAGCACGCCCATGCTCATGCCCTATGCTGCTAAGATCCGGGATAAAGGAATCAGGGCGGTCAGGGTCAAGACGCTCAGCAGCGTCGAGAACAGAACCGTCTGAGCCGTAAAATCCGGCTCGTTCTGGTATTCTTCGGCCAAAATGGACGCATTTACGCCGACCGGCATACCGGAGGCGAGAATAAGCGCTTGGGCCGGAATGCCTTTCAGCCCAAGAGACAGTACGATCAGGATGCCAATGACAGGAGCGGCGAGCAGCCGGATGGCTACGCTGAAATAAATTTCCTTGCGGTGCAGCCGCAGCGGATATTTAATCATCTGCGCTCCCAGCGTCAAGAGCGCAATTGCGACCAGAGACTGATCGGCATAGATCAGGGGCCGGGCCAGAAACTCCGGCAGCGGAATAGAACCGATCTGGAACACCAGACCGGCAACGAGCGCATAGGGTACAGGCAGCTTCAAGAATCCGATCAGAGCCTGCCGGTATAGCCCTTGAGTCTTCGCTCCCTGAATTGAGAATACACCGTATGTAAAGGTCAGCAGCGCTTGCATCGTCATAATAAGAGCCTGCAGTGACCCCGCCAGCGCATCTCCTTTAAAGGCAAGCTCGTTCACCGGAAGTCCGTAATTGCCTGAATTGTCCAAGATCAGTGCATTCGTAAATGCAGCCCGCATGCCGCGCGTAAATTTCAGCCGGGCAGAGCAGAGTCTTCCGATGAGATAAAGCGCGGTAACATATATGGAATAGTATAGCACGATGGTGCCAAACAGCTCGGCGGACATTTCTGATTCATACATGCTCATGAACACCACGGCCGGAGTAATATAATAGAAATTGATCTTGGCCAAGGTGTACAGGTCAAGCTGGAAAGCCCGCTGCATCAATACCCCCGCGCCGATGAGGATAAAGATAGGCAGCACTACTTCTAGCAGGATGCCGATAATCATGACGGTATATTCATCTTCTTTCCGAAAAATGCATTTGACAGTCATTATACCACGGCATGGGCTTCTGTCACGCAAAAAAGCCGAGGTCCCTGGCGCATCACAGGAAGGACCGGAACGTTCAGATCACGGTACATCCTGCTGCCCAAAAGAGCTCCTCGGCCTTCATAGCTAAATCGTTCACGCTGGGGTTATTGAGGGTTCGTCGTCCAGATTCCGGCTGTTTTGACAAACACGCGGGCAGGCAGCTTCAGGGCTGCCAAAGCCAGGGCCGCAACATCCTCCGGCTGCATCATCCGGTCCTCATCACCAATTTTCAGCCCGGCATGAACAGCAAGCTCGGTATTTACCGTGCTTGGCGTCAGCGCCGTCACCCGGATGTTATGCTTGCGAACCTCCTGCAGCACAGCCTCGGTCAGACCCATTACGGCAAATTTAGAGGCATTATAAGCCGACCCGGTGGCGAATCCGCGTTCACCCGCAGTGGAAGAAATATTAATGACATCGCCAGAGGCGCGTTCCATCATGCTAGGCAGCACCGTGCGGAGCATATGGTAGGTTCCCATCAGATTGACATCAATGATTTTTTTCCATTCCTCGGTTTCCATCTCCAGCAGATTGCCAAATTGGGCAATCCCGGCGTTATTAATCAGGATGTCAATGGCACCCAGCTCCTGACTAATGACGGCAAATGCCGCCTCCACTTCACTCTGCAGCGAGATGTCTGCGGCAGCGCCGATCGCTTTAACCCCGTATTGCTCTGTAATCAGCTTGCTGAGCGACTGCAAATCTTCGGCGGTTCGGGCAATGAGCCCCACATGTACCCCTTCACTGGCCAGCGCGATCGCCATAGCGCGCCCGATGCCCTTGCCGGCGCCAGTAATAATAGCGGTCTTATTCTTCAAGCTCATCTGATCCACTCCCGATTGTTTATAGTATTAGCCCTCTATATAAGTATACCCCGTGCAAGGGGAGCTGATTGGAGATTAGTATCTGAAGCGCAATTACTGCTTGTCCGGCTCCGGATACTCCTCACCCAACGTATCTACAGTAACATTTTTCATCACCGGCGGATCAACGACGGTTTCTCCCTGGGTTGGCAGATTGGCAATCTCATCGACGATGTCCAGCCCTTCAATAACCTTCCCAAAAGCGGCATACTTGCCGTCCAGAAAATCAGAATCCGCGTGCATGATGAAAAACTGCGATCCCGCAGAGTTCGGATCCTGTGCCCGGGCCATAGATAATACGCCCTCCGTATGCAGCAAATCGTTCTGGAAGCCGTTGGCCGTAAACTCTCCTTTGATGCCATAGCCCGGTCCGCCGGTTCCGTTTCCGCTTGGGTCACCGCCCTGGATCATGAAGCCGGGAACGGCGCGGTGAAAGCCAAGACCATTGTAAAAGCCGCTTTCAACGAGTGAAATAAAGTTATTCACTGTGTTCGGGGCGACTTCAGGGTACAGCTCGGCCTTGATGATGCCTCCGTTCTCCATCTCGATCGTGACGACGGGGTGGCTGGCGTCGGGATTCGGAACATTAAGCTCGGTTTCCGGCTCCGCTGGAGCTTCCTGAGTCGAGCTTTCATTGCTGGTGTTATTACTGGTCGTTCCACTGTCTGTATTCTCCCGGGACTGATCATTTCCGCAAGCTCCCAGCAGCAGCATGACGGTGAGCAGCAGAGCCCAGAGCGTCATCGTTTTAGTTCGGTTTTTCATGACAATCAATATCCTCCTTGACAATAGTCTAGCCTGATTTTATCACAAGCGGAAGATGCCCCGCATCTGTTGGCCAGATTCGGGGCATCCTTGATCGTCATGCGAACGGATTTATTCCGCTCCATCCTCACCGTCGTCATGCTGCGGGGTTTCTTTATGGTTTCGGGTGCCGTCCGGAAATTCGTGCTCCAGGCCCTCGGGCAGTGTGCTGCCATCCGGGTAGGAGTCTTTCGCAAACAGGCCGGATTCTTTATTAATGTCCCGCTCATTGACTAATGAATGCTCTAATCTGTCCTTATCCTTATCGCTGGAATTGCTGGAATTCATATCAGGCCCTCCTTATCATCCAAGTCATATACGGTTATACGGCTAAAAATCCTCCGGCAGCTTGCGCACCTCATCGCCGTCCACGCCGCCTGCACCGTTCAGCAGATCGATTCCGTGCTGATCCTGATCCGTAGGAAAGGCAGGGTCAACCGGGCTGTCCGCCTGCAGGGTGTCGGCATCCGGCACGTCCTCGAGCGGCCCGTCTTCAGCGTCGCTGCCTGCAGCGTCTTCGGTCATGTCAGCCTCCATAAAAGCATTTTCCTCTGGCGCTTCCTGGCTATAAGCCGGATTGTACTGTGGAACACCATGCAGATACGTGCTGTTGGCGTCCTCACCTAGAGGCTCGTCATATTGCCGCGGGGTCTCTCCCGCATATCGCGATTCCTCCGAAGGGGAATCGTTCTCCGGCTCTGCCCCGGACACTCTCCAGGCTTCCATCGCGCTTGCATCCGGGTTCAGCTGGCGTCCATGATTCCCGTCTGCCGGGCCGGCCTCATCCTGGCTGAAGCCGCTGTGATCAGCCTCCTCACTGCTCAGGCTCTGGCTCGTGGTAGTCTGCATATTGCGCGTTTCATCCTCCGGGATATCGGTCATCGGGTCCAGCGGATCCATGCTCTCGTATTGTAAACGGACTACATCTGAAAATGAGTTGCGGTTCAATTCATTACGCATAATATTCATCTCCTTATCAGGATTCATAGTCAGTGCTTCGTTTCTGTATACGGAAATTACCCGCTGATGGAAGATTGAATCCTGCAGGGCAGGCTTTCCCCGCTTTCGCTCGTAGTGTGCCCTTATGAGGGTGCAGCAATTACTCCGCCACCTTTTTTCTCACAAAGCGGCTGCAGTCACCATCGGCCTTTTGGTGCATCAGCGCAAAACAAAAGCGGTGATTCAACAGGACATAATCCCCTGAATCTACCGCTTAAATGATGAGTTTAACGCGTCAGCGTCTTGCCAGACAAAATAATAGAACGTTCCACCAGCACATCCATGGCATCTATGGCACATTCCCGGTAAAAATCCGTGAGCGTAATACAGGACAGCTCTGTACAGGCAAGAATTACGGCGCGGCACTGCTGCTCGTAAACAAGTGTATGGATGAGTGCTTCCAGCTTGGCCGGGCTTACATCTTTGTTTCCCTTAACGTCATCATAAATAATTTCCATGGCCAGCTGCTGCAGCTCTTTCTTCGGCTCATGAAGCTCCAGACCGTATTTCTCCGCGCTAAGGCGGTATATTCCACTGGATATCGTGCCATTGGTCGCCAGAATGCCGACTTTGCTGCCTGCCCCGAACCGCTGCTGCACCTGCTTCATCGTCTCGTCAACCATATGAATGAGCGGGATCGAGGTCATCCTCTGCATATCCTCGAAGAAATAATGGGAGGTGTTGCATGGAATCGCAATATGATGCACTCCTGCCATTTCCAGCAGCCTGAGATCACCGGAAATCGCCTCCAGGAAATCCTCCTTGTTGCCTTTCTGAATGACCTGGGTTCGGTCCGGAAGTCCGGTATGATTCAGAATGACCATATCGATATGCTCTTGATCGTTGCTCGCTGCGGTATGCTCAATCACCTTTTCGAAAAAAACCGAGGTGGCTTGAGGACCCATGCCGCCGATCACGCCCAGTTTTTTATTGTCCATGGTTCAACAGCTGCCTCTTTTTAAAATCATTCACAATCTGTGCCTCGTGAAAAGGAATTTCAGTCGTACCGATAATCTGGGAGGTTTCGTGGCCTTTTCCGGTAATCAGCACAATATCGTCTTTTTCAGCTAAGGCAAGCGCATATTCAATCGCTTCTTTGCGGTCCACCATCCCTTTAAAGGAGCCCTGATGCTCCTGCATCGCAGCAGCTATGTCTGCAATAATGGCATCCGGATCCTGATCCTTTGGATTATCGGAGGTAATGACCGAGAAATCCGCATGCTGTGCAGCGACTCGTCCCATTGCGCGGCGCTTGTCCAGCCCCAGCTTTCCGGGTGCGGCATAAACACCGAAGACGAGGATAATGCGGCTCTTGGCATAGGGGCGAAGCGTGGAGAGCACCTTTTCCAGGCTATCTTCAGTATGAGCGAAATCCACAATCACGGTGTTATGGTCATCCCGGTAGACGACCTCCATGCGGCCCTTAATGCCTTCTACGGCCTGAATTCCCGCCTTGGCCGTTTCCAGTGGGATCCCGCTGGCATACGCCCACGCCAGGGCCGCAAGGCTGTTCAGCACATAAATGCTGCCTGGCAGGCGGACCTCCAGCTCAATGGAGCCGGCAGGGGTGTGCGCAGTAAAGCGCGTGGCGTCAATCGCATAGGAAATATTGTCGGCGTAAATATCAGCGTCCTGCTCCAGGCCATAGGTCAACAGGGCTGCAGGCCGAGAGCGCAGTCTCTGGATTAAAAGGGCGCCGTATGGATCATCCGCATTAATAATATTGCAGCGGGAGGTCATGTCGAACAGCATGGCCTTCGCTTCGAAATATTCCTCCATACTGCGGTGAAGCTCCAGATGATCCGGCGTCAAATTGGTAAATATGCCGGTGTGAAACGAGCTGTAAGCTACCCGTTTCAGGCTCAGGGCGTGGGAGGATACCTCCATGACACAGGTATCAATGCCGCGCTGGGCCATCTCCGCAAAGGATTGCTGCAAATACAATGCCTCAGGGGTCGTATTCTTGTTCTTTCGGAGCTCCTCACCGATCAGCGTTCCGATCGTCCCGATGATGCCGGAGGATTGACCGGCTTGATCCAGGATGGATTTGATAAAATAGCTGATCGAGGTTTTGCCATTTGTGCCGGTGATTCCTACCATATTGAGCTTCTCGGTCGGCCGGCCGTAGAAGTTGGCGGAGATCCGCGCCAGCGCATCCCGCGTATCCTGTACCTGCAGCAGCGTGAGGGTGGACGGAGCGGAGAGCGGGAGCTCTACCGGCTGCTCGGCCACAATGACGGCAGCGCCCTGAGCGATCGCTGCTGGAATATATCGGTGTCCATCGACAGTAAATCCGGAAATAGCCACAAAGATGGCGCCCGGCATCACTTCACGTGAGTCAAAGGCGACGCTGCTGACTTCCTGGTTCAAGTCGCCCTGGATCCGCTCAAAAGCCAAGTCCTGAAGGACGGAGGATAGTATCAAGGCATACAGCCCCTTTCTATATATGTAGTTCCACACAGCCAGTCTGTGCATATGGATTTCATACCTCATTTGGGTATATAGACCCTTTCCGGCTGGAGGAATCAAGTAGTACTCTCAAATCTCATTCATCTATTCATCAAAGGTTCATATAATAGCGGCAATCAGGTCATCAAATAATAATAATACTTCTTGTCCCTGCGGAATACAAATCTATTTGCGGCAGCGTCAGGACGTGGGAGGAGCCTGTGCATTTTTGTGCTTCTAACAGAAAAAATGCGAGCGTCCATTTCATTTCATGATATATTGATAGAGACGTTGCAAATCATGTCGATTGCTGTATTTTATCGCTGCTTCATATATATAGAGAAGGACTGAGGTGTCGCAAAAAGATGGCCGTGCCCCTGAAAGACCTGAGCGACTTCGTAATGGGGAGCTCGTTTGCTTTTATTGCACTCGTGATGCTGTTTTGCCTGCTGTTTCTGCCAAGGCATACCCGGACGAGCTGGCTTGCATTAACCCTGGTGGTCGGCTCCTGCGGTGTACTGCTCATGACGTATTCACCATTCTTATACACCTATTATGAATCGTATTCCCGGTTGTGGGTGACGGCTTTCGATGCGGCACTGTTTACGCTGCTGCCTTCCATGACCTTTTATTTCGTAAAAATATACGGTCCCGGTCCATACCGGCTTACCAGCCGCCTGCTCATGTTCCAGACACTATATTCCTTGCTGTGCGCGGTTTTTTTGATGATCATGACGCTTTCCGGTACTGATTATGATGGAATCTACTACTTTTTTACCGTCTACCTGCTAGGCATGATGATGATCCTCCAGGTGCTGTACCTGGTGGGACTAAGCATTTTATCTGCCATCCGCAAGAATAAGGACGCCTACATTTTCTCCGCGGGCTTTATGCTGCTCGCCGGAGGAGCGCTTACGGATCTGCTGCTGTTTTATGCTTTTGGCCGCGGTCATCAATTTGTGTACTGGAAGTGGGGCGTTCTTGCGTTCATCCTGTCGCTGATGATTATGCTTGGCCGTAAATTTATTCGTGGACATGATCAGGTGGTGCAGTATTCCAAGGAGCTGGAGATGTTCAACAATGAGCTGCAGCGATCCGAGAAGATGGAGATTATAAGCGAGCTCGCGGCTTCCGTCGCGCATGAGGTCAGAAATCCGTTGCAGGTGACACGAGGCTTTATGCAGCTCCTCGCCGAGAAATCGGAAGAAGGGCAAAAAGAGTATCTGAACCTGGCTCTGAAGGAGCTGGACCGGGCTTCAGGAATTATTACCGATTTCCTTACCTTTGCCAAGCCTGAGCTGGAGCAGGTGACCGTGCTGAATCTGGCAGAGGAGCTGCGCCATGTTACGGGAATCCTGAATCCGCTCGCTAATTTGAGCGGGGGCGTCATTCAACTGGAGGTCTCCAAGGGAGTATACATTGCCGGTAATGCCTCCAAGCTGAAGCAGGCGGTCATCAATCTCGTGAAGAACAGTATTGAGGCTCTGGAGGGCGAGGGCGTGATCAAGATCCGAGTGTTTAAGGATAAGGAGCATGCGGTCATCTCCATCCGGGACAATGGGGTCGGCATGGATATGCAGGAGCTGTCCCGCCTGGGCGAGCCGTATTTCTCCAACAAGACCAAAGGGACCGGGCTGGGACTTATGGTGACCTTCCGCATTATTGAAGCCATGAAGGGAAAAATCCATTTTACCAGCCATAAAGGCATCGGGACGGAAGCGGTCATTCAGATTCCGCTGGCTTCAAATAAATGATTGGAATAATAAACATTTATTATCAGATTTGGCTTAAGAAGCAGGGATAGAGAGCAAGTCCATCGAATGTATAACCATCGGAATGGATAGACATACACCCCAGATTATTCCTTTGGTTGAGGTGGGTATATTGAAATGTCTCAGAGCTGTAATTGTTCTCCTGTTTCTTCTCATAATGGGAATGGTGGCTGGTGCAGAGATTGCATTGAGTCATGCTTCGACACAAGTAAACGTGTCCTCCTGGAGCATCTCGTGGACCACCTCTGACGGCACTCCCCCCTCCAGACCGCCGGCAGACCTCCCTGAGGAGGCATGGAGACCTTACGGCTTGACTTCGCCTGAATCCTCACAGCTGAATGCTGTCTGGATCCGGCTTCAGGTTCCAGAGCTGCAAGGGAGCCCCCAGGGCATTCTGCTGGAGAATCTTCAGGGCAAGCGAATGACCATTTTTGCAGCTAATCATATCATTTACAAAGCGAACTATAACTATCAGCTCAATCAAATCCTCTTTCCGCTGCAATCTGCGCTGTCCGGCCAATATATGTATATGTGGCTGGAGACCGACAACCCCAACCTCCGCCTGGAGGAGCGTGTGCAGTTCGGAGATTTTCAGCATTTGTTTAACGAGTTTCTGAGGAGCAGTCTGGACGACATTATTCTTGGCAGCACGCTGCTCTTTATGTCCGCTATTATGCTCGTCTGGAGCTTTTTTACGAATCGGCGTTACCGGCTTCATGTGCTGTCCCTCGCTCTAGTCATTCTTTCCGCCGGGGTGCTGGTTTTTACGTACTCTCCCTTCCTTTACACCGTGTTTGAGCATAAAGAAGAGCTCTTTACCCGCCTTTATGATCTGGCTTTGTTAGTTCTGCTGCCTTCCTTCAGCTTGTTTTTCGAGACGGTGTTCGGCTCGGGCTACCGTGGATGGCTGCGGACCATGCGCCGGCTGCAAACAGGCTATTCCTTGTTCTGTCTGCTGTTTATGTCCCTCAATATGCTCTCTCAAGGCCGGTACGATGAGTGGTATTATGTCCTGACTGCCAAAGCGCTCGGCATGATGATGATGGTTCAGCTCGCCGTGCTGGTGTTCAGCTCTATTATGTTTGCGGTGCGGGGAAGCCGGGAAGCGGTCATTTTCAGTGTGGGGCTGTGTCTGTTTGCCGGCATCAGCCTGGGAGAGCTGTTTCGCTTTTATATGAGTGGCGGCGAATATACGCTGATGTATTGGAAGTGGGGAGCCGCGGGATTTGTGGTCGTGCTGATCATGATCCTGGGCAGGATTTTTACGCAGAACCATGAGCAGGTTATTCAGTATTCCAGAGAGCTCAAGATGTTCAATCAGGAGCTGCAGCGTTCGGAGAAAATGGAGATTATTAGTGAGCTGGCCGCATCGGTAGCCCATGAGGTCCGCAACCCGCTTCAAGTAACAAGAGGCTTTCTGCAGCTGATCAGCGGTAAGTCACGGCCGGAGGAGCGGGAGTATTTGAATCTGGCTCTGGTGGAGCTGGACCGGGCTTCCGGAATTATTACGGACTTTCTGACCTTTGCCAAGCCGGAAAGCGGCCGGACCTCGGTTCTCCGTGTACTGGATGAGTTCACTCATATTGAGGGCATTCTCACCCCGCTGGCCCATCTGCATGGCAGCAAAATTACTGTGGACATTCCGACCGATCTGTGGATTCGGGGGAATTCCTCCAAATTCAAGCAGGCGCTGATCAACATTGTGAAGAATAGCATTGAGGCCATCCAGGAGGAAGGAATGATTCATATTCAGGCCTATCGCCGGAATCAGGTCATATATATTCTCATTCGGGATAATGGCGAGGGGATGAAGGACGAGGAGCTGGTCCGGCTGGGCGAGCCGTATTTTTCTAATAAGAGCAAGGGCACCGGGCTGGGGCTCATGGTCACCTTCCGGATTATTGAAGCGATGGAAGGACAAATTCAATATAGCAGCAAAAAAGGAGTGGGAACCGAAGCCTTGATTACTCTTCCTGCCGCGGTTAGCTAGTTCGCGGCAGGAAGAGGGCTTGTCCCACTCCTTCTTATGTTGTATGTAATTCACACTGGATGTCATGGTGTTGCTTCAGACTCATGTGCGGGAAAGAGATGTTACCACATTGCCTTTTCTTTGGCTTCCGACTTGATCACTCCGGAAGGATTCGGCGGAATAACCAGGTAGAACTCGTTAGAGTTCTCTTCCACGGTTCTTACCTGAATGTGGTCGGGAATCCAGACACCAAGCGCTTCCTTGATCGCGGATCTCGGATCTGCCAGCAGCTTCGCCTTAAAGCTTGGATCCTCCCATGCTTTCTGGATCAATTGTGTTTGAAAGATGGCTTCTGTCGTCATTACGAATCACCCTTTCAAAATGGTTATTTATTACTTCAATAGAATAACATGGTATTGATATAAAATCTATTACTTTTTGGATAAAGTAGACAAAATAAAATTCAGACCTCCATGCTGCAGCAGCTGCCGACCGGATTCGATGTTTTCCGACTCCTCATGAAGCTGCTGGACCAGCGTGCTGTGGAAATCAATCAGATGTGGAAGGGTGGAAGGGATATCCTGCAGGCGCTGATGATTGGCGATCGCAATGTCTGTATAGCGGGTTAGAGCCTGCTGATGATAGACAGCCTGCTGCACTTCGGTGTGTCCTAGAGCGGAATCTGGGGGCAGCTGCCGCTCGGAGCGGATCAGGGAGAGCAGGCAATTATAGCTGCCATCGGCCAGATCCTGTTCCCAGTCAGCCCAGTCATCCATCATCTGCAGTGTGACCAGAACGACATCCAGAATGTCAGAGGTTTCCGGAATCTGTTCCTCCTGACCGGCCAGCAGCAGCACAGCTGTGCTGCCCAGCTTGACAGGAGACGCTTTCTTGGCAATATACAGCGGATTGATGTGAAATTCCCGGCCCTCCTGTTCAAACCCAACCCCATCACACCATTCTCGAAGGTAGAGATCAAAGTAGCTCCAGAAGGGGCTCTCTGCCGGAAACAGGCCGCGGTACAGTCTCATGAATTCATTGTAGAACAGATTGGCGAGCAGCAGCTGGGTACGAAAGCTTACAGGAGGAGCGGACTCGGCAGAGCTGTCCATAATATCATCCTGAATGAAGAAATAAAGCATGCCGAAAATGTTGGCTGAGGATAAAGTGCGGTACAGGGATGGGGTAAGCCTGGTAGAGTCTTGAAGCCAGAAGGGGAGCAGATAACAAATGTAATTCTTGGCGCTTTCCTGTTCAAACACGTTGAATTTGCTCAAATAATGGAGGCCTGTCTCATGGAGTGGAAAAGGAAACTGGGATATGGTCTTCTCACATGCTGCAAACACTTCCGTCAGGTCCTTTTCATAGGTTTCCAGCCATTTCATAGCGTCACCAACTTTACCTGAAATAAGAAGATCTGCGATTATCTGCGAAGTGTTTTTACATACTTCTGATCATATCATATATCCCTTTAAAGTTAAATATTTACATTGGAGGTCTTTGTTTGATCTTCTTGCCCCGCGTTTATAAAAGAGATATGCAGCACTAAAATAATGCACCACAAATCAGGAGGTAATCCGATATGTCTAAAAAAATTGTTGGAGCATTTCATACAGAACAAGAAGCGACAAAAGCGATTGAGGATTTAAAGCAGCAGGGATACAGCGCAGACGAAATTTCAGTCATTGCGAAGGATCGCGATGAAGCTCAGCATATCTCCGATGAGACGGAGACGAAGGCACCGGAAGGACTTGCATCCGGCGCAGCAACGGGCGGTGTCGTCGGAGGTGTAACGGGATTGCTGGCAGGGCTGGGTGCGTTAGCGATTCCCGGTATCGGGCCTATCGTAGCGGCAGGGCCGATTGCAGCGACACTGACAGGCGCTGCCGTAGGCGCGGGCGCCGGCGGACTTGTAGGCGGCTTGATCGGCCTGGGTATTCCGGAAGAAGAAGCGAAGGAGTACGATGAGTTCGTAGAAGAAGGGCGAATTCTCGTCCTTGTGGATACTGACGATCATCGCTCGGATGGGGTGTATGACACCTTCCGCCGCAATAATACACTGAATGCCCATCATTATGCGGGTGTAGGCGGGCTGAACACGGGCATGGATGATCCCGAGCCTTCCCGCGATGCAAGTCTTGGACATACCGGCAGCGGTATTGTACCAGGCCGCGCAGACGCTGAAGCCTCCGCCTCTTCCACAGCTGGGGATGGAGGAGACAGCTCGCTGGGAGATGCCTCATATGGCGGTGCCGGCTCGACCCTTGACCATGACCCTGAGGTTGCTGCTGCAGCCGAGGATACGGTTCAGGATCCGAACCTGTATCAGGGACAAGGTGCCGGATATGGCGGTGCTTCGAATCCGGATCCGAATTCTGCAGAGAATATCAAGCTGGCAGAAGAAGAACAAAGAGGAGCTGCGGCGGCAGCAGATGATCTGAATAATGACAGAGACCGCCGCTAAATATCTCCAGTTCTATGCTGAAGGCCACCCGGAGCTATACTTCCGGGTGGCCTTTTTAGGGTGTCGAAGACAAGATACGGAGCTCACCCGATCGGAGGGGGTGTCAGGTGCTAAACTTTGTGGATTCCGTCATTATTTCAGCGGCACTGCTGCTGCTGACCGGTGTGCTGACGACTAAATTTTCTTCACGCTTCGGCATGCCGGCGCTGGTCATTTTTATTGTCATCGGCATGGTCTTAAGCCGCTACATCTACTATGATGATGCGGAGATTACCCAACTGGTCGGGGTGTTTGCGTTGATCGTTATTCTGTTTCAGGGCGGGATGCAGACGGATTTCAGAGAGATTAAGCCGGTCATTGGACCGGCATTGTCTTTGGCTACACTAGGGGTGCTTCTGACTACGGTCGTCATCGGAATCAGCGCGTCCTTCATTCTGGGGCTGCCCCTTGCTGAGGGACTGCTGATCGGCGCGATTGTAGGGTCTACAGATGCGGCAGCTGTATTCTCCGTACTGGGCGGACTGAACTTGAAGCAGAGAATCAAGGCGACGCTGGAAGCCGAGTCGGGCAGCAATGACCCGATGGCGGTATTTTTGACGGTATCTCTGATTGAATGGATTCAAGGCTCAGAGGCCGGCATTCTCGGTATGGTCCTGTCCTTTATCCGGGAAATGGGTCTCGGGATGATCGTTGGAGTGCTGCTTGGCATGCTGGCCGTCTACGTGATTAACCGGATTAATTTTGACTCCTCTGGCTTATATCCTGTCATGGCGATGGGCTTTGCTGTCCTGACCTACGGGCTGGCCGAGACGGTGATGAGCAGCGGACTTCTGGCAGTATATGTGATGGCCCTCGTTGTCGGTAATACCGAGCTGACCTACCGCCGCACGATTCTTGCCTTTAATCAAGGCTTCGCCTGGATGATGCAGATTGTTATGTTCGTGCTGCTGGGCCTCCTCGTATTTCCCTATCAGCTATCGGACATTGCCTGGGAAGGGCTGCTGTTGTCCCTGCTTCTTATTGGTGTCGCCCGGCCGGTCGGAGTTATGGCCAGTCTGCTGTTTACCTCTTTTCCTTTCAGCGAGAAGCTGCTGGTAGCCTGGGCGGGACTGCGGGGTGCAGTTCCGATTGTGCTTGCTACCTATCCGATTCTGGCGGGATTTACGAATGGGCAAATGTTCTTTAATGTTGTCTTTTTCGTTGTGCTCACCTCAGCTATCATTCAGGGCACAACTATTGCTCCATTAGCGAAGCTGCTGCGGCTCGTCAATCCGGATCCTCTGCTGCAGTCCACGCAGCTGGAGCTGTACGCTCTGGGCAAGGGGAAGGCTGAAATCAATCATATTCAGGTGCAGAAGCATATGAGTGTGATTGGCAAAGAGATTCAGGAGCTGGCATTGCCGGACGATATCCTGTTTACCGCGATCATTCGAGGGGATCAGATTCTGACTCCCAGGGGCAGCACCGTGATTCAGGAGGGTGACACGCTATATGTCATGTGCTCCAAAGCGAAGCGTCAGCAGATGAGAAATCTGCTCGGAGTAGGGACGTCTGCGTATAACAAACATTCATAAAAAAGTCTCCTTCATCACATCCTCATATCAAGTGCGCCGTAAAGGCTTGCGATATAGAAATAAATCTGTTAAGATGAATATACAGATTTAGAATAAGTCTAAATTTAAATAAAGGACGGGATGAAGATGAACCCTACTCAAGAGAATCGTACGAACGCTGCATTGCAGAATCAGCTGAACACCCAGCTCGCGAACTGGAGTGTGCTTGGTGTTAAGCTGCATGCTTACCACTGGTTTGTGAAAGGGCCGCAGTTCTTTACACTGCATAAGAAGTTTGAGGAGCTGTACGGTGCGGCAGCTGGATACACGGATGAATTGGCAGAACGGCTGCTGGCGATTGGCGGAACTCCTGCAGCATCCATGAGTCAGTACCTGCAGCTGGCTTCTGTCAAGGAGTACAGCGGACCGATGACGGCAGAAGAGATGACAGCAGACCTGGCATCAGATTTTCGCACTATTGCAGCCCAGCTGAGCGCGGGGATCGTTGAAGCCGGGCAGGAGGGGGACGAGCCCTCTGGTGATCTGCTGACTGGGATGAAGGCGGAAGTAGAGAAGCAGGCCTGGATGCTGGAGTCCTTCTCCGGGCGTTAATCCAATGAGGCAGCCTGAGTGAAATCTGAAGCAACTCATAAAGACATGGTGGAGTCAGGGAGGTTAGCCCCGCACCGCCATGTCTTTATGTTGGTCTATTGCCGGACGAAAGTATTCCGGACCAGAGAAAGCTTTCCAAGGTTTAGCGATTGTCTATTTTTTCGGGATACATGTCATGATTCATCAATCGGTGGGCAGCCATCTGCTCGAAGGAGGTACCCGGCTTTCCGTAGTTGCAATACGGATCGATCGAAATGCCGCCTCGTGGCGTGAATTTCCCCCATACCTCAATGTAGCGGGGATCCATCAGCTTGATCAGATCATTCATGATAATGTTGACGCAATCCTCATGGAAATCGCCATGGTTGCGGAAGCTGAACAGGTACAGCTTCAATGCTTTGCTCTCGACCATTTTGATGTCCGGAATATAGCTGATATATATGGTTGCGAAATCCGGCTGTCCTGTAATTGGGCACAGGCTTGTAAATTCGGGACAGTTGAATTTAACCATGTAGTCTCGGTAAGGGTGCTTGTTCTCGAAGGTTTCCAGGATCCCGGGATCGTACTCAAAGGTATACCGGGTTCCCTGATTACCCAGAAGCGTCAAGTCTTCCATTTCATTATGCTGTCTTCCAGCCATATTCATTCTACCTCTTTCTATCCCATAGATGTGATTTATACGCCGCGTTTGTTGCTCCATACCAGCGTGTGTAGCTGGGGAAGCACGCGTACATCATTCAGCCGGTCAGAAGCCATTACGGCTTCAATCAGCTGTTCATAGCGGAGCAGTAAATCTGCGACATGCGCTGTCTGATTCGTCGTGCTGACGTCCGGATTTCCGGCCTGGATATAGAAGGGGACGTTGGGATAGCGCTCATGCACGGTTTTGGCATAAGACAAATCCCGGTCATCAAAGACGACGACCTTCAGGCTGAAGCTTCGGCCGGGCTCTCGCGCAGACAATCGGGATACAATGTCATCCAGAATATCCCAGTCGGTATCCATTCGAGAGCTGGGAGGCTTAGGAGACAGGGTGATCTCGTCGATGTCAGATAGCCATGGCTGCCAGCGCGAGCCTTGCGTCTCCAAAGCAACGGTAATGCCGCGGCTGTGCAGGAGATCCACCAGGGAACCGAGCTGCGGCAGCAGTGCGGGATTGCCGCCGGAGATGGTCACATGATCGAACCGTTCTCCGCCAAGACGGTAGAGCTCTTCCCAAATATCCTCGGGTGACAACAAGGCAATGCTGTCCTTGGCAGAGCCGTCCCACGTGAAGGCGGAGTCACACCAGGAGCAGCGATAATCGCAGCCTGCGGTGCGGACAAACATCGTTTTGCGGCCGATCACCATGCCTTCGCCCTGCACGGTAGGTCCGAACACCTCCAGAACGGGCACCGGACGGACGACAGCTTCCGAAGAAGTCTGGTTCTTATAGGCTTCCAGCATGCTACTCATCCTCCATCCACTCCCGTCTGACCTCGGCGTAGCTGGTAGGCGTCTCATACAGCCGCACGAATTCCGTGCGCATGGCCTGCTGCTGGAAGGCAGCCTGGGACGAGAGTGCAAGAGCCATCTGCTCATACAGCCAGACGACCATATTCTCTGCCGTAGTATTCATTGGCGGCAATGTTTCATTCAAATATTGATGGTCCAAGTATGGCTCGATCTTCGTCTTCCATATATCCTTGATCTGACCGAAATCAACGGTGATTCCGACTTGATCCGGTGTACCGGAGATGCCGAATACGACTTTGTACGTGTGGCCGTGCAAATTTTTGCACTTGCCTTCATAGGCGTGGAGATGATGGGCGGCATCAAAGGTGAATTCCTTGGATACCAGAACGCGCTTCTGGTGATAGCGAAGCTGTCCGGCACCAATGTCCTCGCCATATTTCTGCAGCTGCTCTACAATCCGAAAGGTTCCGGGCTGATGCTTCATGACGTCACCCCCTGATTTCCAGGGTCTCTGCGGCTCAAATACTGCTCCAGGCCGGCGCGGCGGAGCTTGCAGGCCGGACACTCTCCGCAGCCATCACCGATGATGCCGTTGTAGCAGGTCAGGGTGTTATTGCGGATATATTCCAGCACGTTCATCTCATCTGCCAGTCCCCAGGTGTCGGCCTTATCCAGCCACATGAGCGGAGTATGAATGACAAAGGGATAATCCATGGCCAAATTGAGTGTTACATTCAGCGATTTAATGAAGCTGTCTCTGCAGTCGGGATAACCGCTAAAGTCCGTTTCGCATACGCCGGTGACCAGGTGCCGGGCACCGTTCTGTTTGGCCAGCACAGCGGCAAAGCTCAGAAACAGGTGGTTCCGGCCGTCCACGAACGTAGTCGGCAGTCCATTGTCGCCTTCCTCAATCGGGATCTCGCTCCGGGTCAGCGCATTGGGAGCCAGCTGGTTCAAGAGGCTCATATCAAGCACCGTATGCTTGATATTCTGTTCCCGGGCAATGCTCTGGGCGCATTCTATCTCATCACGGTGTCGCTGCCCGTAATCAAACGTGACCGCTTCTACCTCTGCAAATTGCTGCTTGGCCCAGAACAGGCAGGTCGTACTATCCTGTCCGCCGCTGAATACGACGAACGCTTTCTCTTGCTTTAACATAAAAAAAACCTCTCATTCTTCTAGGTTAGCTCCGGCTTGAACACCAGGGCGGGACGGAAGAAAGAGAAGTTCTTGAACTGTAGCCATTAAAAAACAAGCCTTTCCATGCAGTGGAAAAAAAGGCTGTATAGTTTTTTATAGAGGGAGTTCGCGAACCTCTCCCATGCCAGGGCATGGACTGTCTTCAATTAGGTGCAAGGTCAGTCTTTACAATTGCAGCCTTGCTCGTGGTATTATAGCAGATCTCGCCTATTTGATAAATACCCCGCCGAATGGAATGACTTCCCTTAAAAATCTCCGGATGACGCTCTCGTCATTCATCTCTTCAGCCAGGCGGCTGTTCTGCCTCCCGGCCTGAAACAGGACATATCCCTCCCCGGTCAGCTTCCAGTGATAATTCATATGCTGGCTGGCGAGATGGTTGCCATAAACGGTCAGGTCGAGCTGCGCATTCTCGGGATAGGCAATCATGCTGCCGGCATCGACATAAATCGGCTCTGTCGGATGCAGCTTGACCTGGCAAACAGGGCCCTGCGTCAGAATCCCGATGCTTCCTTCCCCGCTGAACTTCATCTTGATCGCATCCCGGGTGACGAACATATTCTTGATCTTCAGGAAGCGGGACTGCATGCTGACGCCTTGCGTGTAGAAAAACACATGACGAAAATCATACAGCATATCCTCCTGATCCTGCAGAGGAATTTCCCTCATGCCGATGCCTGCCGGGAGTGCCGCGGTAAACTGACAGGGGCCGCTCATGTCGGCCCGCAGCAGCTTTTTCTTGCGGTAGATGCCCTTTACATTCATGAGGCGGTCATGGCGTCCGTGGGAGGGTCCGCGGTAAGCGATGATCTGCTCCGGGTGCAAAATATGAACCAGATCGCCCTCCTGTAGTGAAAAGGTAACGGCTTGTCCGGCTCCGCCTCCGGGGGTTTCCTCCAAACGGATCTTCACGCCTGTTCCTCCTTTATGCTCTGCGGTTCGTCCGGCGCATGCCGTATCTGAGCGCCCGGGTCAGAATGAAGTAGCCGGCCAGCAGGCCTGCCGCGGTGTAGGCTGTCGTGCGGATTCGAGCAGCAGACTGCTGCCGGGCTTCTTCGGCCCGCTGTCTGGAGTCCTCAGCCTGTTGAAGCTGCTGGACCATCAGGCTGAGCTGCCGGTTCTGCTCGGCGAGCGCTTCGTTTTGCTGGCGATACAGCTCCGCGTCGGCGCGCACCTGATCGAGCTCTTCAAGCGACTGCTGATAGCTGCTCTTCAGCTCGTCAATTTCGCCGGGCAGATCGGTGAACTGCTGTATATTATGATAGGCATCTGTGAAAAAATTGGCGCTTGCACGCTCGACAGCTCCCGGGAGCCATGTGCCTGCGGCCAGCAGGAGTGGGAGCGCCAGGGTCAGCTTCTGTAACAGGGGCTTATCCATGGGATCACCGCCTTAAATTCAAGTAGATAGCCACATTATACCTTTAAAATGCGCGACAAGTTTCTACAATATATTAACCTATTCTATAGCAGAGCACCATCACAGCAACCTGTTTCGGTGTTTGCTCCCAGGGGTATGTATATTAGGTGCAAGCCAGCAAGGCCTTCTGAAGAAAGCAGATAACCTATCCAAATATATAGAACCGTACCTATAAAGGAGAATGAACAGGCATGAATGA
Source organism: Paenibacillus sp. F411 (assembly GCF_017582705.1). Classification (NCBI taxonomy): domain Bacteria; kingdom Bacillati; phylum Bacillota; class Bacilli; order Caryophanales; family Paenibacillaceae; genus Paenibacillus; species Paenibacillus sp. F411. The sequence goes on along the minus strand of NZ_JAGFIP010000006.1, from coordinate 89,821 downwards.
CAATAATGTAAAGAAAATTATGATTACCGTGAACGGAAAGCCGGTAGGCAGCGGCTTGTGGATCGACAAGACGACATATGCTCCGGTAGACAAAAGCAGCTACACCGCTGCACTGCAGCCGAAAGCTGCAATGTAACCAAGCCGTTTACAACGGAATAAGCGCAATTACGGCCCGGGAGGTTCTCCCGGGCTTTTTAATGCCTGATTTTCACCAAGCAAAAGCTAATCCGATCGAGTAGAGGGTGCGTATATATCTACAGCATTCTTTTTTTATTGGGAGTCAACGACGGGAAGAATTCGGGAGAAATGGAACACTAGTGTAAAAAGTGGCGTAGGAACAAATGTTCCGTGACAGAAAGCTGTCGATGCGTCTTGGTACAGTATTAAAAGAAGAGGAAAGAGGTGGAGAAAGTGCAGTCTGGCTTGTATACAGATTATAAATGGAGTAGAGAGCATATAGCAGCCGGCGGATTTTATCCGCTTTATTTACTGGCAGAATGGGGGCTTCAGGAGCAGCCAGGCATGAGCAGAAGCAGAGGCGCGGGCAAAGGGCTGACCAATCTTCAGCTTCATATCAAGCTTGATCGCGGTGTCCAGCTCATCACAGCTTTGGGATCTCCGCTGCAATGGGTGGACCGTGATTACGCTGTGATGGCGGTCGGCTCTCTTCGAAATGACTTGAAAAGGCAGGCCATCCTGCAGCTGCAGCTGGAGGGTAGGGCTTCCGGCCAGCATTCCGTGCTGCAGCTGTATTGGAGCTATCGTGATGATTATTGGGTGCAGGTGATGACGCCTGCGGTGCGTCTGCACCTGCAGTTCAGCAACCATACGTCCGTCTTGGTTCCCGCGATGGATACAAAGGTCGATAAATATCTTCGAATGCTGCAGAACCCGCTTCTGCTAGAGCGCGCGTTCAAGCTGTTCGAGCGGGGGAAAGCCCGACAAGGCGAGGATTTGATCTGCAGGCGGGCTGATGAAATGCTGCTCTGTGCGCTTCGCTGGAACGATGCAGAGCTGCTTAAAGAAGCGGAATGGATGTATGCGCTTGCCCGGCAATGGAGCGAAACGTATGCGGTTACACTTCAGGCCTAGGGACTATTGAACGGGAAAAGTTTGCAATTAAGGGACTTTTGTATTAAAAATAGATTATATTATACAGGTAAAAAGTTCTATATAAAATAGTCGGTGAAGAAGGAAAATGGTTACTAAAGGTAGAATTGACTAGAGCAAAAGACTTACTCACTAAGTCTAATTAACTAGAAAGATAGGGAGAATAGATATGACAGACCGACTGATCCGACTCATGAAAATCATTACGCTTGTCCAGGCAAGGCCGGGCATACTGGCCCGGGAGCTTGCTGAACGCTGTGGAACCAGCGAAAGAACGATCTACAGGGACATGGATGCTCTGAGTAGTATGCATATACCGATCATGCACATGGGACGGGGAAAGGGATATACCTTTATCGGGCATTTTGCGATGTATCCAATAGGCTTGACAGAGGAAGAGGCTCAGGCGCTTTTCAAGAGCCTGCCTCTGCTCGATGAGCTGAAGCCTCGGCTGCCGGAGGCTTTTGAAACCGCTTATGAGAAGGTACTGGCTGCGGTTTATAAGCAAAGCACAGAGAAAATGGAGATCTACGGAGAACGGGATGAAGAACCGGATGCCGATCAATAAACTGCTGACGTTTCACTTTCGTCATCTAGACAGAATCGTCTGCAGAGCGAAGATGACTATAAATATGGCCGTATCAGGAAAGAGATCCTGATACGGCCATATTTGTACTTAGCGGAAATCATCTTCCGGCCATGCCCTGTGCTTCAGCAGATAGCGGGCAAAGGCCATCGGCTTGCGGTAGGTCTCCTTCCATACCTCAGTCATCCCGGCTTTTTGAAATCCGTAACGCTGATCCCTGCCGTTGCATTCTATAAAGAATAGGCGTCCGTCAGACGTAAGGCCTGCGTCAATGCCAAAATCGGCGGCGTATAGCATATGGCGCGACAGCGCTGCGGCAATCCGGAGACCGAAGTGCTCCAGCCGCTCCACCAGCTGGCAGGCGGGAATGGCAGGGAACGAATCTCTAAGCACTCCTTCTATAGGAAGCGGAATGCCCCCTTGGGCAATGTTTGAGACAAAGGTTCCTTGCGGTGTAGTTCTGGCGAACATGCCGGTGACCTCCCAGGTCCCCTGCGCCCCCCGCTGAACCGTAATCCGGATGTCATAGGGATTGCCGCCGTACCTTGCCAGCGGAATGCGTTCCTGGACGAGAAAGGGCTGCCGGGAAATTCGGCGGCGCAGCAAGGCTGGAAGGCGTCCATGCCGGGCAGGTGCGCTACGCCAAGCGGCTGCAGACGGCGAGGACGTAGAATAGGTAAACCGGTCATGCTGCCGGCCGCGCTGCAGCCGCATAATGCCAAGTCCGACGCTGCCGCTGCAGGGCTTTACAATCACATCGCGGTGCTTCTTCAACATTAGCGCAATGGAGCTAGGGCGGGCAGGGGCTGTATGGGGCAGCAAGGACAGGGTTTCCGGCTGCTCTGCCAGCATGTGATGCACAAGATCCTTTCCATAGCGATTATAGGCGTTAAAGACATAGATGCCTGACGTGATCAAGTGCTCAATGATTTTTTTATGGGTTGGCCGCTGCAGTATAGATCGGTTGTGAATCACTTTCGGCAGCGGAACGGTTGTCTGTACATAGCCTGAATGACCAGGCGTCCAGGCAAGTACGGTTCGCGTGTCCAGCGCAATGTCCGTAATCCGGAAAAAGCACGGGATAAGACCCAGGTCTGCGGCTGCTTCTTCGTAGCAGGGGATAGATTCCGTCCCTGCAGACCCTTCCGGAATTCCGAGATACGCTGAGCTGTTGAGCAGTATACCGACATATTGCGGCTTCATGGACCAGCCTCCCTCCTGATCAATTCGGTGTATTCTCCTTGTATTGTATGGGAGATAAGCCCCTTCGGGATGGACGGGTGCCGGATTCCACAGGCCTATCTTTTCACTTTGACATGCAGCAGAGCGGTACCATATGCAATAGGAAAGGAGGCTGCGGGATGAGAAAAGTCGCGGTCATTACACCGGGTTCCTTCGTCATTCCTTCAGCAAGAAGCAGCTCGGTGGAACGGGTCATTGAACAGGTGGTTCCGCTTGCCCGTCAGGACCTGGACATCCGTATCTATGGAACCGGAGGAAGAGGGCTTTCCTTAAAAGGATACGTGCATGGAGTTCCTTGCATCCGGCTGCCGGCTGCTTCCTATCATAAATCCTTGGTTCGAGGCCTGACGTCCTGGAGGCCAGAGGTGGTGGAGGTGAACAATCGCCCCTTTATACTACAGAAGCTGAAGGCCAGGCTTCCGGGTGTCAAGATGGTCCTGAATCTCCATTCCAACACCTTCATTCGCCCCCCCAGCCTGAAGCCGGGGCAGTTCGAGGCTGCACTGGGTCAAGCGGACTGTATTATCGTGAACAGCCGATATCTCAAACAGTTTATTGAAGCCGGTTTTAGGCGAATGCCGCCGGAAATTATAGTCAATCACCTTGGCGTCAGGCCAGAGGACTTCACGCCGCGGTTTACGCCGGCGGTTGAAGCGCTGCGAGGTCTGCAGCTGGCGCAGCGGGGCTGGGAGGGGAAGAAGATTCTTCTCTTTGTCGGGCGACTGATTCCGGAGAAGGGCGTTCATCATATTATCGAGGCCCTGCCGGGCATTATTGCGGTGCATCCGGATGTACATGTCCTCATTATCGGCAGTGCAGGCTATAGCTCCGACCGCGAAACCGCTTATGTACGGAGGCTGAAGCAGATCGCACGGCCTGTGGCTCCCTGGATCACATTTCAGCCCTATGTTCCGTTTCCGGCTCTGGTTCATTGGTACACCCTGGGTGACGTAATGGTGGTCCCCTCCTCTACACGGGAAGCCTTTGGTCTGGTTAATGTGGAGGCTATGGCAACAGCCCTACCGATTGTAGCGGCGGCGGCCGGAGGTATACCTGAGGTTGTAGAGGACGGCGTCAGCGGGCTGCTGGTTCCGCCCGAGAGCCTGCCCTGGGGGCTTGTAGCTCCAATCAACCGGCTTCTGGGCGATGAGTCACTGCGGGCAAGTATGGGAGCAGCAGGGCTTGCGCGTTGCCATCGCCAATTCCGCTGGGATCTGACGGCCGCACGCTGGGCGCAGCTGATGCAGCGGGTATAGAAGCCGTGTCCGCGCTGCATTGCTGACATACCATAAGATAGATGAAATGTCGCATCATAAAAAGAGGGATGTAGATGGTAAAGCGATGGAGAAGCCGCAAAGCGCCTCTGCAGCTTTGGCATAAGAAGGACGACACGGTTGCTGCTCAGAGGCCGTATGTATCGGTCATCATTCCGGCGATGAATGAGTCTGCGACCATTGCGAGAGTCATCAGGGAAGCTGCACAGGTGCACCGTGACACAGAAATCATTGTGGTTGCCAACGGCTGCAGTGATCATACGGCGAGAATCGCCCGGGCGTCAGGGGCAAGGGTGCTGACGTTTCGAACCCCGCTGGGGCATGATGTAGGGCGAAGCGTCGGTGCGGGGGCTGCGCGGGGGGAGGTCCTGTTATTTATCGATGGAGATATGGTAATTCCGTCCCGGGATCTGCGCCGTTTCGTAGAGGCTGTCACTACCGGGGTGGATGTCGCCCTGAATGACTATGAGGGTCCGGTTGAGCGGCAGCCCGTGCACCGTGTCATTCTGGCAAAGCACGTGCTGAACATTGCACTGGGGCGGCCAGAGCTTGCCGGAGCTTCTATGACGGCGGTTCCGCATGCACTTAGCCGAAAAGCGCTTGAAATCATTACCGCGCCAGCCCTTTCGGTGCCTCCCCGTGCCCAGGCTGCTGCCATGATGTCCGGGCTTCAGGTGCAGCGGGTGCACCGGGTTGAGGTTGGAAGAATGAACCCTCGGCGGGTTCACGGCCGTGATCCGCTGGAAGCGCTCGTGCTGAGTGATCATCTGGAAGCCTTACAGAAACTCTTTCGGAGCAAGGGCTGCCGGGGAGGCTTTCCAGTTTCCTTAGATGCCGCCGCTAGAGAGGAAAAAGCCCGAACTGAGGTGGTCACATGAACATGAAATCCAGAAGCCACAAACGTAAATCGAGGTTGAAAAGAGCTGCTGAGATGCTGCATCCTTCGAAAGGAAGAGAGGCAAGGAGGAGAAGAAGCTGTGCTCGCAGGCGGCCGCCTGGCAAGGCGTTCAAGCTTCCTATAGAGCAGCGAAAGCTGCAGGAGGACCGCAGGGTCTCTGCCGTGGTGGTCGTAGGAAACGGAATGATTTACGCACCGGAAGTGGTGGAGAGCCTCCTCTCCATGTCACTGCATGAGGTCATTATTGTGCTGGACGAAAGTCAATCCCAAGCCTTCGAACACGCCCGTTCCTGTAAAGGGGCTATTGTGATTAATCAGCCGGACATCTTGTCTGCGGGGGCAGCACATGTCTTGGGTGCGGAGGTCAGCACAGGAGAGATTGTCATGTTCATGCCCGGAGATCGGATCGTGACGGAAGAGGAGCTGGCCCTTTATATAGAGGCCTGCAGCCAAGGTACGGATGTTGTGCTTCAGGATCTTTCCGGGCGGCTTCCGGCTTTCAAGCATCAAAGCCGGGAAATGCGTGTCCGAAGCTTTCTGAACCGGATCATGGGTCGGGAGGATCTGAATGCCAGCTCGCTTACTGAGCTGCCGCACGCGCTCAGCCGGCGGGCCATTCAGTGTATGGGAAGCTTCCGTCTCGCGACCCCGGCCAAGGCGCATGGATTGGCTTTGGCCGGGGGACTGAAGATCAGGGCTGTCAGCGCTGCCCCGCTGGCACCGGAGTCCACAAAAGAATCAGAGAAGGGCATGGACATGGACATGGACATGTCTGAGTCCTCCCTTGCAGAGGAGATCCTCATCGGTGACTATCTGGAGGCGCTGGGCAGCATGATGGAAAGACTCGGTCCATCGCTAACCCTGGCGCCGCCTTCCCGCAAAGTGCTCGCCGCCAGGAGGAACCGCCGATGAGCAGTATAACCCGCTTGACGAGCATCATTATTCCTACCTTCAATGGCCTGGAGCTGCTGCGCTCTTGTGTAGAGCATATTCGGACATATACCGACACAGCCTACGAGATCATTGTGGTTGACAATGGCTCCCGGGACGGCACCTGTGAATATTGCTTACAGGAGGGGCTCTTCCTGATCTCACTGCCGCAGAATCTGGGCTTCCCCGCCGCTTGCAATTATGGGCTGCGCGCTGCCCGGGGCGACTCGCTGCTGCTGCTCAATAACGACGTTCTTGTCTCCCCGCGCTGGCTGTCTCTGCTGACGCAGGCCTTATACAGCCGGCCCGAATATGGCATCGCCGGTCCGGTCACCAATTATGCGAGCGGCATCCAGCAGGTGAAGGTGAGCTATAAGAACCGCGAGGGCTTTCTTGTAGAGGCAGAGCGCCACAACCGGAGTAATCCCGCGCGGTGGCGCGAAGTGCAGCGGATTGTCGGATTATGCTTTTTGTTCAAACGGGAGGTTGCACAGAGCATTGGCCTGCTCGATGAAGGCTTCTCACCAGGCCATTATGAAGATGACGATTACTGCTACAGAGCGCGAAAGAAGGGCTACCGCCTGATTCTGGCCGGAGATGTTCTCGTGCATCATGAGGGAAGCGCCAGCTTTCGGCGGCGTTACCCCCGGGGAATGCGGGCTTTAATTGCCCGGAACCGGAAGCGGTTTATACAAAAATGGGGCTGTGATCCCCGCACATTCATAACCTGATGGAGGCGATGGTGAAGATGAAGGGAGTGCTGCTGGCTGGCGGAAACGGCACCCGGCTTGCGCCTTTGACGAAGCTGATGAACAAGCACCTCTTGCCGGTAGGCCGGTATCCGATGATTGCCTATGGCATCGACCGACTCCGCCTTGCAGGCATTACAGAGGTACTGCTCATTACAGGCGCTAGATCACTGGGATTATACGCTGAATATTTTGAGAATGGACTTAAGCATGGAGTGCGCTTGACCTACCGAGTTCAGGAGCAGGCCGGCGGCATTGCCGAGGCGCTGGAGCTGGCAAAGGGCTTTATTTTGCCGGGGGAAAAATTTGTGATGCTGCTGGGAGATAACCTGTTTCTGGATGATCTGCAGCCCTATCTTCGAAACTTCAACAAGCAGCCGGCAGGCAGCGCACGCGTGCTGCTCAGTCCGGTAAAAGACCCGCATCGTTATGGGGTTCCTGTCTTCAATGCAGAGCAGAGCTCGAAGATTGACCGGATTGAAGAGAAGCCGCAGCAGCCGCAAAGTCAATATGCCGTGACAGGGATTTACATGTACGATGATGCGGTGTTCCAATGGATTGAACGCATCCATCCCTCGGCGCGCGGAGAGCTGGAAATTACCGATGTGAACAATCTGTATGCGGGTGAAGGCAGGCTTGAGTATGATGTGCTGACACAGTGGTGGTGTGATGCCGGCACGTTTGAATCCCTGGCGGAGGCTTCGTTGAAGATGAAAAATGTGACGCTGTAAGACTGAGTTCGGAACCGGTTCTGCCCGTCGTGCATATGTTAAACGAGAAACCCGTACCATACCGTACCGGTGCTATTGTCCATAGATGGGAGGTGCCTGCATGGAGCAGAAGATTGACGAGCTTATGAACCATCTGTCCCATTCGCAGCAGCAAATGGCGCGGATCCTGGAGGCCCAGCGCCATGCCGCCGTGCGGATGGCTCAAGTGGTACATGGTATGCCGGATGACTGGAGTGCTCGGTCTGGAGTCGCCGGAAATGAAGGGAAGCCCGGGAGCCGGGAAAGCGATGATGCCGCAGAAGGCTTTATTCAACAGATCCAGCAGGTCAATGGCAGCATTGCAGCCTATTTGAACGTGATGGCTGATTTTCAGCAGGCGGCTGCGGATCATTTGGAGATGGTCATGAAGGAGCTGCGGGGCGGGGACAGCGAGGAATAATCCAGGCAGGCATACCAAGGCACAAGGCAGTCAAGCGGAGGCGTATATGAGCAGAAATGATTCTTTGATGCGGATGCTGGATGCCGCAGTGTCCATCCAGCGGGAGACAGCGCTCATTTTGGCGGGCAAAGCGGTGGAAGCGGAGAAAGTGAAGCAGTGGGTCATTACTTACGGCGGAAATGTGGATACCCTGCAGGAGCCGCTGGCGATCCATGAGCAGATTGTAGAGCAGATCGAGGGCCTGACGCGGATCAGCTCCGGTCTGTGCCGGAACCTCAGAGCAGTGCTGCAGGCAGGAGACGAGGATTCGGAGGCCTCCGGCTTTGAAGGCTTTGATTTCGGGGATGCAGAGAAATGAGCCGTTCAACGCGTCGGGAGCAGGAGGCCAAGGCGGAGCTCGTCGCTTCAATCGCCCGCAGTCAGCATGCGCTGGCCCACATGCTGGAGCAGATTGCCGAATCGGCTTCCTTCTCCGATGTGACGGTGAAGAAGCTTGCGGAGAATATTCGCCTGCTGACCCAATATCAGGAAGTCATGTCTCAGATGCTGACAGGGATCTCCTTTAACCGGGTGAAGGAGGGCGCACCTGCTCCTGTCTGGCTGGCCAGCATTGCCGGGCGGGAAACCAGACCACAGGGTAGGAGGTAACGGCATGAAGACATCCCGATCTGCGCGTCCGGGCCGGGCGAGAAAGCCGGGACGGCGAACCCCGTCCCGCCGCAGTGTACCAGGGACCTTGCGCAGTAAGAAGGTCAGACGGACCTTGGCTGTTAAAAAGTCGATCGTCCGTGCCAAGCTGCGCCGTAAGGCCCGCAGGAGGCCGGGAAGCAAGTCGGTCAAGCAGAGACTCAGCCGACTGACGTTCAACCCGACTTATGCAACCGGCTATGCCCAGGCCTATGATGAAGGCTTTAACTCCGGATTTGCCAAGGGCTATGAAGACGGGCTGAAGGTATAAAAATTGCTTTTTTGAACGTAAAGAGCTGTGCGGAAAGTCTTCCCCGGCTCTTTTTTTGCTGCTTGCGGGCTCCGCAGAAGCGGGCATCCGCCAATTTCCGGCGGCTGTGGACATCCGTCCATGATGCATCCGTCCTGCCGGCATATAGTTTATGGAACCATTTTGGTATAGGAATTCAATGAAGCAGGGTGAAGCGGATGAAGCAGAGACTCAAGCAAGCAGACCGGAGGAAGCAGCATTATAGGGAGGGCTTTCTGGAAGGATACCGGCTGGGCTTGTGCCGGGCGGTTACAGACCGGATTCCCGACCCGGCATCGCCTCAGCTGGATCTAAAGCTCATGTACATTCCCCAAGGCTTTGAGTCGATTGATGCCGGCATCGAAGCCGCTCTCAGCACGATGGTGAGAGAATGGATTCAGGTGAGTCCGGAGGGCATGCTGGAGGCTGCCCGCAAGGAAAGACCGGACGTCATTCTGGTCATGAACGGGCTGCATGTGTTTCCGAAGGACTGGACGATGCAGCTGGAGGAGGTCTCCTCTCTTGGCATCACAACCGCCGTGTGGTTTGTGGACGATCCTTATTTTACGGAGGAGACGTCTGTGCTGTGCCGGCACTATGATCTGGTGTTCACCCACGAGCTGAGCTGTGCCGAGCTGTATCGTTCATTAGGTGCGGAGCGGGTGCACTATATGCCGCTGGCGGTGCATCCCGGCATCTTTGCCCCGATCCCGGCAGGGGCGGACTATCAGTCTGATATTTGCTTTATCGGCAATGCCTTTCGTAACCGGGCTGCGCTGTTTGATGAGCTGGCCCCGTATTTATCCGGCAAAAAAGTCCGCATTATCGGCGGGTTCTGGGAGCGATTGACGCGTTACAAACAGCTGTCCCCCTGTATAAAAAGCGGATTCATTCCACCAGCGGAAACGGCAAAGTATTATAATGGCGCGAAAATTGTCATTAATCTTCACCGGCCTGCAGGGATCGGAGACGATAACCGGAACAGCCTGGGTCTGCCGGGCAGGTCCATTAATCCTCGGACCTTTGAGATCAGCGCTTGTGGAACACTGCAGCTCACCGATATCCGCGAGGATTTGTATCACTATTACGAGCCGGGCGTGGACATCGAGACGTTCCGCGATGCTAGAGAGCTGCAGCACAAGCTGGAGCATTATTTATCCCGGGAGCAGGAGCGGCTGGATATTGCAGTACGCGGGCTCCGGACGACCTGGTCCCGGCACACGTATAAGCACAGGCTGCCTCAGCTTCTGGAGATTCTGGCGCAGGCTGTGCAGCCATGAGTTGAAACCTTCAGGAAAGAGGGAGAGTGGTGATCATGCGTAACAAAATGCCTTCCCCGCAGACTCCGGGAGCTCTAGCCTATCTTCAGGGCCGGGAGGCGGGGCAGCGCGAGGGCTATGAGGAAGGATATTTTCGAGGCAAGCAGCAGGCGTACACGCAGCGCAGTCACTTTACGCCGGCAATGCGGGACGTCCACGTGCTGTATGTTGCGTCCGGTAAAGGCTATCCGTATTCGCCAATTGATGAAGCAGTATTTGCGACCCTGCAGAGCATGGTCCGGCAGGTTACCCTCTCGGATTCCAGAGCGGATGTCGCTTCCGCAGCGGCCGGATGCCGGCCGGATGTGATGATTGTGCTGGACGGGATGTTTTTACCGACGGATCAGGTAGACCAGGTTCGCAGCATGGGCATCCCTACCGCCGTATGGATGACGGATGATCCCTACTATGCAGATATGTCGGCAGGCTGGGTCATGCATTATGATTACGTTTTTACCTTAGAAAAAAATTGTGTGGCTTACTATCAAAATCTGGGCTGCCCGAGGGTTGCCTACCTTCCGTTTGCCGCTTATCCCGGTCATTACCGCCCGATTCCAAAGCCGACTGCCTTCCGCAGGCAGGTGAGCTTTATCGGGACGGCCTACCCGAAGCGGATTGAATTTTTCAGTCCGATTATGGAGGAGCTGATGAAATTTGATATGCACATTAACGGGAACTGGTGGGAACGGCTTCCGGGCTACAGTCGATATGGCACAAGGATTGAAATGAATAAATGGATGGGACCGGCGGAGACCGCAGACGTCTACAACAGTGCCAAGATCGTCGTGAATCTGCACCGGGCTTTTGATGATGCTGCCATCAACCAGAATACCAGCCGGATTCAGGCAGCTTCTCCCAATCCGCGAACCTTTGAAATCGGCGCCTGCGGAACGCTTCAGCTCTGTGATGAGCGGGAGGATCTGGCCAGCTTCTACACGCCCGGCGTGGAGATGGATACCTTTCGGTCTCCGGCTGAGCTGCTGGAGAAAATCGCCTATTATGTGGCCAACGAGCCGCTTCGCAAAGAAATCGCGCTGCGGGGACTGGAGCGGACGCTGAAAGAGCATACGTACGCCCACCGGCTGGAACGGATGCTGTCGGTGATTTTTGCATAGCCGGCGACATGAAGCTGTCGCCGCCTGAAATGGTTGAATGGAGGGGAACAAGCGTCGTTACACCGCCGCTGTCCTTGTAATATATTGTACCAACTGGGTCCGGAGGAGGTGAAGTTCGCACCCTGCGCGAGTATCGCAAGCGGCAGAGTGTGATGGATGGTTATGAGCTCAAAGCCGAAGCTGCTATTGTTTTCTCACTTATCCAATCCTGACAGCATTACCGGTGCGGAAAAGCTGCTGCTGTTTTTTTGCCGGGAATTGCTGCCGTACTTTGACTGTGTGCTGGTGGCTCCGGGAGAGGGGCGTCTCACCGCCTTGGCCCGGGAGTCTGGCGTTCCTGTTAGAATCTGGCCCCTTCCACTGCTGTACAGCGTGTATACGCCTTCGCCGCAATTGAAGGAGGAGGCCCGGCGGATGAGAACAAAGCCGGTCTACCGGAGGCTGGTCCGCTGGATGGCGAAGGAAGCGCCAGATCTTATTCTGACCAATACCTGTGTTCATTACCTTCCGGCAGCTGCCGGAAAGGCACTGGGCATCCCGGTCATCTGGAAGCTGAACGAGGTGATGATGGATAACGGATTTCTGCAGGAATCGGCAGCGCTCATTGATACCTTTAGCGACTGGATTCTCGGGATCTCTCAATCCGTGGTCCAGTGCTTTAGTGAGCCTGTACGAAGCTCCAAGTGCTTCGTGCTGTACCCTTCCTGGAATGAAGAGGAGCTGCAGCCTGCAGCCTGGACTGAGCTTCGGGAGCAACAGCGCGCTGCACTCGGCGTAGATGCCGGGATGCCGCTGATCGGTGTCGTCTCTTCCTTTCTCGTTCCGAATAAAGGGATCGCGGATTTCGTCGAGATGGGAATCGCTTTGAAGGAGCGTAACCCGCAAGCCAGGTTCTGGATTGTCGGCAGCGTATTGCAGGAGGAGTACTATGCTCAGCTCCAGGCCCGGATAACCGAGGCTGGCGCTGCGGAGCGTTTTCTCATCACAGGCAGTCAGGAGCAGTTAGAGCCGGTGTACAGCGCCCTCGATATTCTTGTGGTGCCAAGCCGGGTGCCGGAAGGCTTTGGACTGACTGCTCTGGAGGGTATGGTACATGGCAAGCCGGTCGTTGCTTATGCCCACGGCGGGTTAAAGGAGCTGCTGGAGGCGGCAGGGAGCCCGGCGCTGCTGGCCGAGCCGGGAAATCCCGGCGCACTGGCGGATGCGGTGCAAGGTCTGCTGGAGGATGCCGCATCGTGCCGGGCTTTAGGAGAAAGCAGCCGGGGCAATGTCCTGGGTATATTCGGTCCGCAAATGTACCGCATGCGGCTGCAGGAGCTTATCAGCCGCTGGGTGCTGGAGAGACCTCTAGGCTTCCAGAAGGGGGCCGAACGAAGAAAAAGCAGCGCGCGGGCGGTGCCGGTCAAACGAGGCAGGAGCCGGAGGTCGCTTCGTGTACGTGCCAAAGCCCGTCGCCGCCGGTTGACTGCAGCCCCCAGCCGGACGCGCAGCCGGCACAAAAGCTTGCCGCGTACAGACAAGCGAAGCAGGCTAAGGCGCGGCTGAAGCCGGGCGCTGTCCATGGGTCAGCCCCGGACTACGATGATAAGGAGCACACCCGCAGATGAAAGTCTTAACGATTCTAGGAACCCGGCCTGAAATTATCCGGCTGAGCTTGATTATTCCTCTATTGGACCGTTTTGCAGAGCGTCATGTGCTCGTTCATACCGGTCAGAATTTCACCGCAGGTCTGAGCCAGGTGTTCTTCTCGGAGCTTGGTCTTCGAAATCCGGACTACGTGCTTCAGGACCGCCAGGCCTCGCTGGGAGGTCAGCTGTCTCTGATGTTCAGCCGAATGGAAGAAATTCTGGAGGCGGAGCAGCCGGACACTGTGCTGCTACTGGGAGATACGAACAGTGCACTGTGCGCCGTTCTGGCGGAACGGATGGGGTATCCCGTTGTGCATATGGAAGCCGGGAATCGCTGCTTCGATTTGAACGTGCCGGAAGAGAAGAACCGGAAGGTTATTGATGCCGTTTCTTCTATTAATATGCCTTACACCGAGTATAGCCGAAAGCATTTGCTGCGCGAGGGTGTTCCCAGCCAGCGGATCGTCTTGACCGGCAATCCAATCTATGAAGTGATGAAGCATTACGAGAAGCATATTCAGGAGAGCCAGGTGCTGCAGAGGCTGTCCCTGACGCCAAAGCAATATTTCCTGGTCACCGTGCACCGGTCCGAAAATGTGGACCGCCCCGAGCCGCTGCGTGAAATTTTGGCCGGCTTGAACCGGGTAGCCGAGACGTACGGACAGCGGTTGATTTGCAGCCTTCATCCCCGTACAGCCTCCAGGCTGAAGGCGGCCGGCACAGTCATGCACCCGCTGGTGGAGTTTCATGAGCCGTTCGGATTTTTCGATTTTGTCCGTCTGGAGCAGGATGCCAGATGCGCGATTACCGACAGCGGTACCGTTCAGGAGGAATGCTGCATTCTGCACGTGCCTACCGTAACGGTAAGGCGGACGACAGAGCGCCCCGAGACGGTAGACTGCGGCAGCAACATCGTCTCCGGTGTAGATGCAGACCGTATCCATGATGCGGTGAAGCTGATGACAGAGCTGAAGCCGGATTGGGTTTGTCCGGAAGGGTATTTGACGGAGCATGTGTCGCACACCGTCGTAAAATATGTGGTTGGAGGGAAAGTGAATGTTTAATAATCAACGTATTCTGGTTACGGGCGGCACAGGCTCTTGGGGACATGAATTGATCAGCCAGCTGCTGCCGCAAAATCCGAAGCAGATTATCGTATTCTCCAGAAGCGAGGCGACTCAGGTCGCAATGGACCGTGAATTCGAGGACCAGCGGCTGACCTTTCGGATTGGAGATATTCGGGATAAGGAGGCGTTAAGCACCGCCTGTCAGGGCGTCGATTATGTGTTCCATCTGGCGGCGCTTAAGCATGTGCCGGTATGTGAAGAACACCCGTATGAGGCGCTGAAGACGAATGTGGTCGGCACGCAGCACGTGATCGAGGCCGCCATTGAGAATAAAGTGAAAAAGGTCATCTATATCTCGACAGATAAGGCCGCGAATCCTTCCAACTTCTACGGTATGACCAAGGCGATCGGCGAAAAGCTGATCGTGTATGCCAACCTGCTCAGTCCGGACACGAAATTCGTATGCGTCCGGGGCGGGAATGTGCTTGGCACGAATGGCAGTGTGGTACATCTGTTTATTAACCAGATTAACCAGAAGGGGCAGATCCGCATTACCGATCTTGGGATGACGAGATTCTTCCTGACGCTGAAGGACGCCATCTCCCTGCTGTTCAAGGCTTCAATCGAAAGCGTTGGCGGAGAAATTTTCGTGATGATGATGCCGACGTGTAAAATTTCGGATTTAGCCGAGGTGCTGATTGAGCATTCCCAGAAGCAGGGCATCAAGCTGGTAGAGACAGGAGTGCGTCCAGGGGAGAAAATTCACGAAATACTGATGAGCGATTTCGAGAGCCTGACAACCGTAGCCTATGATGATCAGTATTTGGTCATCCTTCCGACACTGGATATTCCCGGCATTCAGTCTCATTATGCCAGCAAGCCGAAGGTTGCGTTCAAGAGCTTTAGCTCGGAATTTAATCTGATGAGCAAGCAGGAAATTCGGGACATTTTGCAGCGCGGAGGATTTTTGTCATGAAAATGCTGGTGCTGGGAGGGAATGGCATGGCTGGCCATGTGCTTGTGGATTATTTCCGCAGGCACGGCCATCATGTGTTTTACACGACACGGGACCGCAGGAGTGAGGACGGCCTGCTGCTGGATGCGGGAGATATCGGCGCGGTGGAGCACATCGTTCGCGCTGTCTCGCCGGAGGTTATCATCAATGCGGTCGGCGTACTGAACCAGTTCGCAGAGCAGGACAAAATTAACGCCTACCATATTAACGGATTTCTGCCCCACCGCCTGCGTCATATGGCAGATGCCATTTCGGCGCGCCTGATTCATATTAGCACGGATTGTGTATTCTCGGGCAGCCGGGGAGGATACCAGGAAAAGGATACCCCGGACGGTACCTCCGTCTATGCCCTGACGAAGGCGCTGGGAGAGGTCTCGCATCCGGAGCACCTCACGATCCGGACCTCCATCATTGGACCGGAAATCCGCTCCGGTGGCATTGGTCTGTTCGAATGGTTTATGCGGCAGGAGGGCAAGGTTTCCGGATATCGGAACGTCTGGTGGAACGGAGTCACCACGCTGGAGCTGGCCAAAGCGATTCACCATTTCATCAGCTCGGACCTTGGAGGCTTAATCCACCTGGCTCATCCCGAGCCGCTTAGCAAGTATGAGCTGCTGCAGCTGTTCAAGGATCTATGGAACAAAGAAGATACCCTCATCGAGCCTGACGATGACATAGTGCAGGATCGAACGCTGGTCTCAACTCGGGAAGACGTGGAGTATGCTCTCCCTTCGTATCCTGACATGCTGAGGGAGCTGCGGCAATGGCAGCAAAGGGGTTGAAGCCTGCCCTGTTGGTGACCGGGGCTTCAGGCTTTACCGGCAGGCATGCGTGTCAGCATTTCCATGACCTCGGCTGGGCCGTTACAGCGGCAGTGCGCAAGACTCCGCCGGCTTCGCTCCTTCCGGGCGTGAAGGCGGCAGAGTGTGAGCTGACTGACCGGGAGCAGGTCCGCCAGCTGATTGACAGGATCAGACCTCATTATGTTCTGCATGTAGCCGGTAGGAATGCAGTGCCGGATTCCTGGCGCGATCCGGCTGCGCATATGGAAGCCAATGTGATGGCCCCGGTATATCTCATGGAGGCGATGCGTGAATTCAGGCCGGACGGCAGACTGCTGCTGGCGGGCTCCAGGCTGGGAGTGGATCCTGCCCAGGGAGCCCGCTCTGTGCCGCATCCTTACAGCCTTAGCAAGAGCGTAGGAAGCTGGGTCGCAGAGGCCTGGTCCGCCTTATATGATCTGCCTGTGATGATCGCTGAGCCTTCGAATCTAATCGGTCCTGGGGAATCCACAGGCTTTTGCATGCTGCTGGCAAAGCATATTGCCCGCTGCGAGCTTGGTACTATGGAAGGTAAAGCTCCGTTTACCATCTCCTCCAGAGGAGCAGTTCGTCGATTTCTGGACGTCAGAGACGCGGTTTCAGCTTATGAGAAGCTGCTGTTATCCGGTGCACCGGGAGAAGTATATCCTGTAACCGGAGAGCAGGAGTGGACTTTGGGCGAGGTTGCAGAGCGGCTGTTATGTAAAGCTCGCGGCAGCGTACCTGTGCAGTGGGGCAGTGAGACTGACAACGCCCCCGCTCCCCCCCAAAGTGAGACTGTACGCTCTCCGTCATTGTCAGAGCTGGGCTGGCGTCCTGGAATTGAAATGGAGAAGAGCCTGGATGATATTTTGGCCTATGCACGAGCTGTCACGGAATCCTCGCGATAACAAGCTTCCCCCTTGCGAGGGGCAGTGTCGCATGACATTAACCATAATAGGAAGACGGCAGACTGCTGATCCCTCGGCGGTCTGTTTGCCTTTTGCTGGAGGTGCTTGCTTTTCATCCTCATGCGTCTTTGGTGCATCCAAAACCTTTCAGCATACCGCCTCGTCCCATCGGTCATCCTATACCTTGTCAGCACACCTATAACAGAGATGGAGGATGAATTGATGATGAAATCCAAAGCCCTTAGCCTGACCTTGTCGGCGGCTTTAATCACAAGCGTGGCCGGTCTGGCAGGCTGTGGCAACATGAACGACGGCAACTCCACCAAGACGCACAATATCAGCACGAACGATAATGGACGCATCGGGGACAGCCGCATCCTGAACAATGGCCGCAACGGCATGCAGCATGACCTCTCCAACCTGAAATACAGCAAGGTGCTCTCCGAGAAGGTGTCCAAAATCAATGGTGTGGGTGACGCACGCGTATTCGTTACCAAAAATAACGCTTATGTCTCCTTATCCCTGGATGGCGAGTCCGGCATGAATGGCAGCCGCACTGGCAGCAATGGCATGAACGGCATGAACGGCCGCATGGGCGGCACTAGCGGCATGACAGATCGCATGGACAGCTTGACAGGACGCAGCAACACGGGAACCAACGGCCGTACAGACGGCTTGTACGGGGCATCCGGTACCGGGACTGCAGGTCTGCTGCGAGGCATGAGTGATCCGCGCGGCACGCTGGATAACAATACCGGTCTCGGGCGCAGTGCAGGATATGGCAGCTATGGTACAGGCGGTGGGAACACCATGGGCGACAACTCCGGCGACAATCATTTGATGGGCAGCAACGGAGCGACAATGGGCAACCGCGGCCGCTATGGAGCCATGAATACAGACAACGATATGGGCATGGGTATGGGCGACAATCAAGTGCCGCAAAATATCCGGAGCCTGATTAACAGCACCGTTCAGAAAACGGCTCCTCAATGTGAGCAGGTATACGTATCTGATGATGCCGATTTCTTTGACCGCTCTGAAGGCTATGCCGGTAACGGAATGATGGGTAACGGAGATCAAGGAGACGGCAATGTCGTTGGCAACATGACAGAGGATTTGGGCGCGTTCATTAATCGTCTGTTCCCGATGAACATGAACGGTCGGGATAACGGTATTCTGAATAATGACGGTACCTCAAACGGCATGTATAACACAGGCAACAGCGGCACGAACCGATAAGTCCTAGCTTGTCATTATTTTCATCTCTTTATGCTTAAAAAAGCTCCTGCCGAAAGGAATCGGCAGGAGCTTTTGGCACAGCCCTGTTAATATTTGCGGCTGCCCTGAACCCATACCGCTTCCAGGTCCAGCTGGTTGTTCAGGAGCAGTACATCGGCCAGCAGCCCTTTGGCCAGGGAGCCGGTTCGATCGTCAATGCCGATGACCTTCGCGGGATTGAAGCTTGCAGCAGCCGAGGCCTGCTGAATGCTGAGGCCGACCTCTTTTACGAGATATTGGAAGCCTCGAATCATGGTCAGGGTGCTTCCGGCCAGACTGTTGCTGTTGGACTTTAAGGTCGCGATTCCCTTCTCAACAATGGTCTGCAGGCCGCCGAGCATATATTCGCCATCCGGCATACCGGCTGCAGACACGGCATCGGTCACAAGAATAAGGCCATCTGCCGGCTTCAGTCGTGCCAGAATGGAGACGGCTGCCGGATGGACGTGAATACCGTCCGCAATAATTTCAGCGCTGAGGCGATCGTCGCCGAGCAGAGCCCCGGCTGTACCCGGCTTGCGGTGATGCAGTCCGGTCATGGCATTAAAGGTGTGGACCCCGTGGGAAAGGCCGGCATCCACCGCACGCTGCACCTGCTCATACGTGGCGTCGGTGTGACCCAGCGCAGCCACAATACCGTGCTCCTTCAGCCAGGATATGGCTTCGAGGGCGCCGTCCCGCTCTGGAGCGAGGGTCATCAGCTTCACCAGCCCGGGGAAGCTCTGCTGCCATTCCTCCAGCCAGAGGATGCTGGCGGGAACAATGTGCTCCGGATTCTGTGCTCCCGGCCACTGGGGACTTATAAAGGGTCCCTCCAGATGAACACCCTCCAGCCGGGCGTACGGCATCGTTGAGCTTCGATATTGCTGTACGTTTTGAAGCACAGCATCAATGGCATGTTTAGGAGCTGTCATGGTCGTGGCGAGCATGGAGGTCGTGCCCTGCGAGCAGTGGAAGGAGGTGATCGCGTTCAGGCCTTCGATATCCGCCTCCATGAAGTCTTCGCCGCTGCCGCCGTGAACGTGGATATCCACAAAGCCGGGCATAATATAGCCTTCCTTTCGCCTAATCACCTGCTCAGCCTCCTGCTCCAGAACAGAAGGCAGACCGGATGCGGGACCGGCATATACAATCTGCTCTCCTTGCATGGCGACAGCCCCGTCTGGAATCAGTCCGCCAGGAGTTATGACGCTGCCGTATAACAGCGTACTCTGTGGGGAGCGGCTCATCGGAAGTATCTCCCGGCGCCTTCGTCCAGAAGCACGACGACATTGGGATGGCATTGAAGCAAGGAAGCAGGGCAATCCGTGGTGATGGGTCCGGTCAGCGCTTGGAGGGCAATCTCCGCTTTGTCCGCTCCCCGGATTAGCAGCAGAATTTGGCGTGACTTCATAATAGTAGCTGCACCCATCGTAATGGCGTGGGTAGGAACCTCATCCAGAGAATCGAAGAATCTCGCATTCGCTACTCGCGTTTCTTCTTTCAGCGGAACGACATGAGTCCCCCCGATCAGATGATTACCCGGCTCGTTGAAGCCGATATGCCCGTTATGGCCAATGCCAAGCAGCTGCAGGTCTACAGGGCCGTTCTCCTCAAGCATCCGGTCATAGCGCAGGCATTCCTGCTCCAGGTCAGCCGCATTGCCGTTAGGGACGTGGGTCTGCTGCAGGGAGATGTCCACATGCTTGAACAGCTTCTCGTTCATAAAGGTGCGGTAGCTTTCGGAGTGCTGCTCCGGGAGACCGACATACTCATCCAGGTTGTATGTAGTGACACCGGCGAAGCTAACCAGCCCCTGTCTGTGCATATCGACCAGCTTGGCGTACAGACCGACCGGGGTGCTGCCTGTTGCGAGCCCCAGCTTGGCGCGGGGACGGCTGGTGACCAGCGCGGTAATCAAACCGGCAGCGGTTTGGACGAAGGCTTCTTCACTGTCTAGGGTGTAAATGTTCATGTCTATTCAAGACCTCCTCGGCTTTTACGGTAATTTTGTACATTCAGATAAGACTGCTCTAATCTCGGTACATAAGTAGAGAAATCGCGGCTGGCCATGCCCATAAATAAAATATCAATAATATGAAGCTGGGCAATGCGGGAGGCCATATCTCCGCGGCGCATGCCCTCCTCCAGTGAGGAGGAGTACAGGGCAATATCAGACCGTGAGGCCAGTGCACTGCTGCGGTAAGAGGTGACGCTGATCGTAAAGGCGCCGGCCTTCTTGGCGCAGCTGAGTGCATCAATAGTCTCCGGCGTTTCTCCGGAATAGGAGATCGCGATGGCGACATCGTCCGGACCCAGGTTGGATGCTGAGGTGATCTGCATATGGGAATCGGCAAAGGCCGTACAGCTTTTGCCGATCCGGACGAGCTTCTGGTAGAAATCCTGGGCCACGATGGACGAGGTGGCAATGCCGTAAAGGTCAATCCGCTTAGCCTTGCACAGTGCATCCACTGCACGCTCCAGCTGTCCCAAATCCAGCAGAGAGGTCGTATCCTGAATGGACTTCAGATGATTGCTCTCCATGGCCTGCACAATGCCCGCCAGAGGGTTGCCTGCGACAATATCCTGGTACCTTGTCTGTCCGGAGCGGGAGGTGATCTCGGCATGAGCCATTTCGGACGCCAGCTTGACCTTGAAATCCGGATACCCCTTACAGTCAAAATGCTTGCAAAAGCGGGTGATCGTAGCCGGGCTGACCTCACACTGCTCGGCAAGATCCTTAATTCCCAGATGTATAATGCTTCCCGGGTTCTCCAGAATAAAATCAGCCAGCCGCCGCTCCTGCCGGGGCAGAGCGTTCTTCTCTACAGCGATAATGTGCAGAACGGGTGCCATGCGAGGCCTCCTTCTTCTTCTTTAACGGCTTTTGCCGTGAAAATAATTATTGTACATCTCATATAAATAAGAAAATAATTTTAATAATGTCCATGTTAGACCATTACATGTCAGGAATCAAGGGGCAATTTCATATGCAGCTATCCCATAGCCTGCGCTCCCCGCCCAAAATGAATACCCCGGCGCACCAATGCCACCGGGTTCTCATATGATGTGTTGACTGTATCCCTTAACCTTGTTAGACCACACATACCCGGGCAAGGAGGGGTGACACCATTGAAGGGAAATGATCAACACAGCAAGTTCTTGTTAACCCACCGTGAGCGAGAAGTATTTGAGCTGCTGGTGCAGGACAAAACGACTCGCGACATCGCCGGGCAGTTGTTTATCAGCGAGAAAACGGTGCGAAACCATATTTCCAATGTTATGCAAAAGCTGAACGTCAAAGGCCGTTCGCAAGCCGTCGTTGAACTGATTAAGCTGGGAGAGCTGAAAATCTGACGTCCTGCCGCATACACACCTTTGCGCGAAAGCTCTCTTTTCCATCGGGAAAAGGGAGCTCTTTTGTGTATAATGAATTTAGGCACAATAAAAAAAGTTCAGCTTCGCTGAGTGAGTCAAATGCCAAATGGGTATTTAACAAAAAAGAACTTATTGTGGGAGGGCTTGGCATGGACAAACTCCTGATCTACCTGCTTCCGATTACAGTCATTGCCGTTATTGGACTGTTCTACTTCCTTCGTAAACCTGCCCCCAGAACCAGCAGAAATGTAATCTCCCTTGAAGAGGCAAGAAAGAAACGCCAGCATAAGGCACAAGCCTGCAGCAGATGCAAACAGCGCAGCACACTCATCTTTTATGCGAATGAAGCGGGCGTTGTCCGTGGATTTTGCCGGGATTGCAAGGGAAAGGCCGAGCGTTACGAGGAGCTGTATCCGGTATAGCTCTGTTTTCGCTTGACTTTATCTGCAGGGACAAGGTAAGGTATGGGCAAATCCATTTCGCATAATAACGTTGATCAAGGATTATAAGATACAGATGACGGCGCGTCAGAGAGGAAGCCCTAGGCTGAGAGGCTTCTCGCGCACGACTGTAGTCTTCCTTCCCTTGGAGTTGTCTCTTGAGCCTAGCGGGTGAAACGGCCAATAGACCGGCCCGGCCCGTTATTGCCGATGAGAGGATCTGTTGCCTGCCTGAGCAGGACAGATCGAAACAGGGTGGTACCGCGAGCACATTCGTCCCTTCAGACGAGCGTGCTTTTTTTGCGTTATTCATCATTTTAACCATGTCCATTATTCAAAAGGAGCTGGGAGTCCATGCGTCAAAGCAAGTTATTGATGTCTACCTTAAGGGAAGTGCCTGCCGAGGCAGAAGCACGGAGCCACCAATGGATGCTGAGAGGCGGATATATTCGTCAGGCGGCATCCGGTATTTACTCCTTTCTTCCGCTAGGTTACAAGGTATTACGAAAAATTGAATGCATCATCCGTGAAGAAATGGATGCAGCCGGCGCTCAGGAACTGCATATGCCGGCCATGCAGCCGGCAGAGCTATGGAAGGCTTCCGGTCGTTACGAGCTGTATGGTCCGGAGTTAATGCGGATGCATGACCGTCACGAACGGGAATTTGCATTAGGACCTACCCACGAAGAAGTAGTGGTCAGCATTGCCCGTCAGGAAATCTCATCTTATCGCCAGCTTCCAGTTAATGTGTATCAGATTCAGACCAAATTCCGTGACGAACGCAGACCGCGCTTCGGCTTGCTTCGTGGCCGTGAGTTTCTCATGAAAGATGCTTACTCCTTTGATCGGGACTGGGAAGGACTGGATGTGGTTTATCGTCAAATGTTTGCTGCGTATGAGCGGATCTTTCAGCGCATGGGTCTCGAATTCCGGGCTGTGGAAGCAGACAGCGGCGCAATTGGCGGACAGGGTGAAACGCATGAGTTCATGGCGCTGGCCGAGATTGGAGAGGATACCGTTGTATCCTGCAGCGCTTGCAGCTATGCCGCGAACCTAGAGCGGGCTGGCTTCAGGGTTAAAGCCTGTGCAAGTGATGCTAAGGCTGATCCTGAACAGCATGCAGAGGAAGCCGCTTTAGAGCCGGAGCAAGTCTATACCCCTGGGATCAAAACGATAACAGAGCTGGCCGATTTTCTGGATGTGCCGCCGGTAAAAATCATCAAAACGCTGATCTATGAAGCGGACGGACAGCTTGTTGCAGTTCTCGTACGCGGAGACCGCGAAGTGAATGAAGTGAAAGTGAAAAATGATTTGCAAGCAGAGCATGTTGCCTTGGCATCCCCCGAGACTGTGCTTGCCGTAACAGGAGCTGAAATCGGATTCGCTGGTCCGGCTGGACTTGTACTTCCAATCCTTGCGGATAAGGAGGTGGCAGAGATGACAGCAGCAGTGGCAGGTGCAAACCTCTTAGATACCCATGTGCGAGGCATCGTTCCAGGCATTCACTTTTCTTTAGAGCAGACGGGCGATTTTCGGAATGCGGAGCCGGGAGACAAATGTTTGCTTTGCGGCTCAGAGCTGGAATTTCACCGCGGAATTGAGCTTGGGCATGTATTTAAACTGGGTACCAAATATAGTGCTGCACTGGATGCAACGTTTGTTGATCAGGATGGGCAGCAGAAGCCGTTCGTCATGGGATGCTACGGCATTGGGGTATCCCGGGTCATGGCAGCCGTTGCAGAACAGAGCATTACAGAAGAACGCTTGATTTGGCCGCTGTCCATCGCTCCATTCCATGTGCATATTATTCCAATATCCATGAAGGATGATGCTCAGCGAGAGCTGTCTGAGCAGCTGTACGTCCAGATGACACAAGCAGGAATAGACGTGCTGCTGGATGACCGGGAGGAGCGGGCTGGCGTAAAGTTCAAAGATGCCGATCTCGCAGGAGCCCCGATGGTCATTATTGTGGGGAGAGGAGCGGGAGATCAAGAGGTGGAGTGGTTAGGAAGAGAGGGCGTGAAGGAGAGTATCACTTCAATAGAAGCCTTGGAACGGGCTGTTCTGGCCGTAAAGGGTCTCGCCGCCATGGCCCCGGAAAGGAAATGATGATGGAGCTGAACATCTTATCCCATGAGCCGGAAATCCTCCAATACAGCAGCGGCTTGATTCAGATTAAAATCCCGCTGGATAATCCGCTGCGCTGGGTAAACAGCTATGTGCTGCAGCACGGCAGGGAGCTTGCCGTTATTGATCCCGGGCCTCGCACGGCGCGGGCAGAGCAGGAATGGGAGCTGGTATTGCAGAAGCTTGGAATGCAGGTGCAAGAGATCACCTCGATCGTGTTGACTCACCATCATCCGGATCATTACGGCTTGGCAGGCTTTTTTCAGGAGCTCAGCGGGGCTGCGGTGTGGATGTCGGAGCGTGCTCATCAGGAAGCCGAGCTCATGTGGGGCAAGCACAGCAGCATGAGTGCAGACCTGCCGGCGTTCTTTCGCATTCATGGCATGCCTGCAGCGTGGCTGGAGCAGCTGCCGGGGCATCTGGACTCCTTCCTGCCGCAGGTCAAGCCGGCTCCGCAGGCGCGCTTTCTGCGAGACGGTGATGTTGTGCCGCTTGGCGGACGTTTGTGGCAAGCGGTACAGACCCATGGACATGCGCCGGGACACTTGTCCTTCTGGCATGCAGAGAGCGGCGACCTGATTTGCGGCGATGCCGTGCTGCCGCAAATCTCGCCGAACGTCAGCCTGCTGCCGGGCAGCGACGCCCAGCCGCTGCACAGCTTCCTGGAGGGGCTGCGCCGCCTCCAGGAGCTCCCGGTCCGGACTGCGTATCCCGGACACCGAAACCCGTTCACGCATTACCGTGAACGGATTGACGCGCTCCTCGCCCATCACGAGGAGCGGCTGGACACCGCGGCCGACCTCCTGCAGACGGCCGGCCCCCAAAGCGCCTTCGAGGTGTGCACCGCCCTCTTCGGCGGCCGGCTCGGCATCCACCAGATGCGCTTCGCCATGTGCGAAGCGCTGGCCCATCTCGCCGAGCTGTCCCGGCGCTCCCGAGCCGTGCCCCGGGAGCACCCGGATGGATGGATTTCGTTTGCCGTGCCAGAGTAAATCACGGCTTTCCTTAAACTAATCCTCACACCCTGCTGACATAAAGGTTTATGGACAACGCATTTTCGAATATGGTAGAGATAGCCGGATTATGAGTCCGGATAAACGTTTAATGATGTGTAATGGCTGTTTCTTTCGCCGCCTGAGCCGCTTGGCTTTGTACATAAGGGCTTTCCCCGGATCTCTCCTTTGGCCGCATCTCTCAGGCATAGGCGCCAGCCGCCCAGAGTACACTCGCATTACCGGTACGGCCGTTTTCCATTTATGAAGGCAAGGCCGCACCCCTCATACCATACGCAAAGGAGAATCTGCCATGAAAAGAAAAGAAATGGTAGCGATGCTGCTTGCCGGAGGCCAGGGCAAACGGCTGAAAAGCCTTACCCGCAATCTGGCAAAGCCGGCCGTATATTTCGGCGGGACTTACCGTATTATTGATTTTCCATTGTCCAACTGCGCAAATTCAGGCATCGACACTGTCGGGGTGCTGACACAGTATGAGCCGCTCGTGCTCCACTCCTATATCGGGGTAGGCAGCGACTGGGATCTGGACCGGAAGAACGGTGGTGTTTTCGTGCTCCCTCCCTACGAACGGGAGGACGGGACAACCTGGTACCGGGGAACAGCGGATGCGATTTTTAGAAACCTGAAATTTATTGAGCAATACAATCCGGAGCATGTGCTGATTCTTTCCGGGGATCACATCTACAAGATGAACTATGACCGGATGCTTCAATACCATAAAGAAAAAAATGCCGACTGCACCATTTCCGTCGTGAATGTATCCATGGAGGAGGCGACCCGGTTCGGAATTCTGAACACCGAGGATGACCTGCGGATCTACGAATTCGAAGAGAAGCCCGCGCAGCCCAAGAGTACGCTGGCTTCCATGGGAGTCTATATTTTCCGCTGGGAAATGCTGCGTGAGTATCTGCTGATGAACGTCCGCAATCCCGATACGACTCACGATTTTGGCAAAGACATTATTCCGTTAATGCTGGAGGAGAGCCGTACCCTGTATGCGTATCCGTTTGAGGGCTACTGGAAAGACGTCGGAACCGTCCAGAGCCTGTGGGAAGGTAATATGGATCTGCTCTCCGAGCATCCCAAGCTGGATCTGAACGATCCCGACTGGCGCATCTATACCCGAAACCCCAATCAGCCGGCTCAGTACATCGCTCCACTGGCCAAGGTCAGCAACTGTATGATTAATGAGGGCTGCCGGGTATACGGCGAGGTCCGCCAATCCGTGTTGTTCTACGGCGTAGAGGTTGGTGAGGGCAGCGTGATTACCGATTCGGTCATTATGCCGAAGGTGAAGATCGGGCGGAATGTCACCATCCATCGCGCCATTGTGACGGAGAACATGGTCATCCCGGACGGGAGCGTCATTGGTCCGCAGGGAGAAGACGATTCCGAAATCAGGCTGATCAGCGAGGAGGAGGCGGACGTGTCGCCGGAAGCGACCGGGAGTCATTAAAGTACCCAGCGCTGATGAGCCTGCAGCATAGCTATTATAATGAGGGACGGTGTAGACGATGAAATCCATGATCGGCGTAATTAATTTGGACCACGAGCTGGATGTACTGAGTGAGCTGACCTATTTCCGCTGCGGTGCGGCTGTGCCTTTTGCCGGACGCTACCGGCTGATCGATTTTGTAATGTCGAATATGATGCACTCCGGGGTGGAGGATATCGCGCTGTTCGTGCGCCGCAAATACCGTTCCCTGCTGGATCATCTGGGAGAAGGCGGTCCCTGGGATCTGGACCGGAAGCGGGGCGGATTATTTATTCTCCCTCCGGACTGGAACGATCCGTCAGATGTATCTATCGGAGAAATGCAGCACATTTATAATAATCTGGATTTTTTCGAGCGCGGTCCGGCACCGCATATTGTGTACTCCGGCAGTCAGCATTTAGGCAGTGTGGATTTCAGCGCTGCCTATGAATATCATATCCAGCAGGGGGCTGACGTGACTCTGATTTACAGCACTCCCGAGGAGCTGCTCCCGGAGCACCGCCCTTGTGTTCGCCTGGACGTTGCAGAGGATGGACGGGTCACGGATATTCATCATGAGCAGGACAACCGGAACATTTATATGGAAATGTTTATTATGGAAAAAAATCTGTTTCTGCAGCTCGTCAACCAATGCATTGCCCACCAGGAAAGCCATGTTTTCCGGGATGCCATCCAAAAGAATCGGCATAAGCTCAAGATTGCCGCTTATCAGCATACCGGCTATCATGCGGTCATTAACTCACTGGAAAGCTATTACCGCAACAGTCTGGAGCTGCTTAATCCGGATACCTTCCACGCTCTGTTTGATCCGCAGCCGGTGCTGACCAAGATCAAGTATGAGGTTCCGGCCAAATATCTGGAGGGAGCGCAGGTTAACCATTCTCTGGTGGCAAATGGCTGTCAGATTGATGGCCAGGTGGAGAACAGCATTCTGTTCCGCGGCGTGAAGGTCAAGGAAGGGGCGCGCATCCATAACTCGATCATTATGCAGAAATGCGTCATTGAAGAGGGCGTGGTGCTGGAGAATGTCATACTGGACAAAGACGTCAGAATTACCGCAGGAATCAAGCTGCAGGGAGATGTACGCAAGCCGTACGTCGTTGCCAAGGATACGGTGATTTAAATTTTTACTATGGTCAGGAGGCTTCATCTTTTGTTTAACAATAAAGAATTGTTCAAGGCGTCATTTCAGGAGCAGCTCGTTAGTCGGCTCGGCAAGAGCATGGAAGAAGCAACAGCCGGCGATGTGTACAAAATTTTAGGATCCTTAATCCGTGAAAATATTGGCCGGGATTGGGCGGAAAGCAACCGGATCGCGAAGGTACAGGAAGAGAAGCAGGTATACTACTTCTCCATGGAGTTTCTGATCGGGCGCCTGCTCGGCAACAATCTGCTGAATATCGGCATGCTGGAGACCGTCCGGGACGGCTTAAAGGAGCTCGGCTGGGATCTGGATGAGATCGAGTCCCAGGAGCCGGATGCAGGGCTTGGCAACGGCGGCTTAGGCCGCCTGGCCGCCTGCTTTCTGGATTCTCTTGCCTCGCTCCAATATGCCGGACACGGCTGCGGCATCCGCTATAAATACGGTCTGTTTGAACAAAAGATTATCGACGGCCATCAGGTGGAGCTGCCGGATGACTGGCTTCAGCGGGGCAATGTGTGGGAAGAGCGCCGTCCCGACAAGAAGGTAGAGGTCCGTTTCTGGGGCCGTGTCGAGATGAGTGAGCGGGACGGACGCACAGTGTTTGAGACTACCGGGTACGAGAAGGTATGGGCCGTTCCTTATGATGTGCCGGTCATTGGCCATGGCGAGGGCAGAGTGAACACGCTGCGTCTGTGGAGTGCGGAATCCGCCGTAGATCCTATCAAGATGGCGCAGGATGGCCAAAACAGCTATTATTCCTTCTTGAATTACAGCCGTTCCGTGCAGTCAATCTCGGAATTTCTGTATCCCGATGACTCCGGCTATGAAGGCAAGCTGCTCAGGCTCAAGCAGCAGTACTTCCTGTGCTCCGCCGGCTTGCAAAGCCTGCTTCGAACCTTTGAGAAGCTGAAGCTTCCTTACACGGAGCTGCCGGAGAAGGTATCTGTGCATATTAATGATACGCACCCCACCCTGGTCATTCCGGAGCTGATGCGGATTCTGATGGATGAGCAGGGCTTTGGCTGGGACGAAGCGTGGGACATTACCGTTCGAACCGTATCCTATACGAATCATACACTGCTCAGCGAAGCGCTGGAGAAGTGGCCTGAGAATATGATTCGGGAGCTGCTGCCACGCATCTATATGATTATTGAGGAGATCAACAAGCGCTTCTGCGGCCAGCTGCTGGAGGAGGGACGGTCTCAGGAGTTTGTGTCCCAGGTGGCCATTCTGGAGAACGGCCAGGTCAAAATGGCGCATCTTGCCATAGCAGGCAGCAACAGCATTAATGGCGTAGCCGGTCTGCATACCGAGCTGCTAAAAACCGATGTCATGCAGCCCTTCTATGAGCTGTATCCGGATCGGTTCAATAATAAAACGAACGGCATAACACATCGCCGCTGGCTCATGCATGCCAATCCGAAGCTCAGCAGCCTGATTAGCGAAGCCATCGGCAGCGGCTGGACCACCTCTCCTATGCAGCTGAAGGAGCTTGCGAAATTCAAGGATGACCGGCACATACAGGATGTCCTGATGGGCATCAAGCTGGACAATAAGCGGCGCCTGGCAGCTTATATCCAAGACAAGCAGGGAGTTATGGTGGATCCGGAGTCTATTTTTGACGTTCAGGTAAAACGATTGCATGGCTACAAGCGGCAGCTGATGAACATTTTGCATGTGATCCACCTGTATCACGAAATCAAGGATCAGCCGAATGTCGAGCGCGTCCCAAGAACCTTCATCTTCGGCGCTAAAGCCGCGCCGGGCTACTACTTGGCGAAGAGCATTATCAAGCTGATTAATGTGGCCGCAGATGTCATTAACCGGGATCCTCAGGTGTCACAGCAGCTGAAGGTGGTCTTTCTGGAGAACTACTCGGTATCTCTGGCAGAGAAGATTATTCCGGCGGCTAACGTCAGTGAACAAATCTCGACAGCGGGGAAGGAAGCGTCCGGTACCGGAAATATGAAGTTTATGATGAACGGGGCGCTGACCATTGGCACGCTGGACGGCGCGAATGTGGAAATGTTCGATCTGCTTGGCGAGGAGAATATGTTCCTGTTCGGGCTCCGCTCGCAAGAAGTGCTGAACTACTATCGGCATGGAGGGTATGTCGCTCGGGAACTTTATCATCAGGATGCCCGCCTGCGGCGCGTGCTGGATTCTCTCGTGACAGAAGGGCCGTTCTGCTGCCACGAACGGGAGTTTGAAATCATTCGTCAGGCGTTGCTCGACCATA
This sequence comes from Paenibacillus sp. F411, assembly GCF_017582705.1. Taxonomy (NCBI): domain Bacteria; kingdom Bacillati; phylum Bacillota; class Bacilli; order Caryophanales; family Paenibacillaceae; genus Paenibacillus; species Paenibacillus sp. F411. The sequence continues at coordinate 59,938 of NZ_JAGFIP010000006.1, read as the reverse complement.
ATGATGAGTTCTTCGTCCTGCGGGATTTTGATGATTATGCGGCTGCTCAGAAGCAGGTAGAGCAGGCTTACCGCGATTCCGTCTCTTGGGCAGGCAAGTCCATCGTGAACATCGCGAACAGCGGGCATTTTTCAAGTGACTGTACGATTGAGCGTTATGCTGCAGATATTTGGGATATTGCTCCCGTGCGCCGTGAGAGCTGAAGGCATCATCCATTGTTTCTAACCTAAAGGCTATGTAACCCCCAAGGGTTCAACCTCTCGATCTGAAGAGGTTGAACCCTTTTTTTGATGTTATGAGCGTCCGTATACTCACTGTTACACCCTGTAAAATAAGAGATATGAGAAGGAGAATGCTTATGCATACGAACCCCTTAATGGAGCGGCTGGACGCAATCGGGAGAGCTTTGTCGAAGAAGGAAGAGGCGCTGGCCTTGTTTGGCCTGGGCTCTGTGGGAGTGGAGACTGCACGGCTGGACGAATATTCGGATCTTGATTTTTTTGTCATTGCAAGGCCTGGACGCAAGCAGGAGCTGATTGATTCTCTGGATTGGCTTGAGGTCGTTTGTCCGCTGGCGTACCGGTTTATGAATTGTGAGATCGGCTATAAATTTTTGTTCCAGGATGGGATTTACGGAGAATTTGCCGTATTTGAGCAGGATGAGCTGGAGCGTGCACTATACACCGGGGGACGGATGATATGGAAAAGCTCGGCTCTGATTCCCGATGATCTTGCAGCAGGACGCGGCTATATTCCATCACGGCGAGCAAAGTCTCTGGATCATGTCGTTGGTGAAGCCGTAACGAATCTGTATGTGGGCCTGGGGCGCTATTTGCGTGGAGAGAAAATGTCGGCCTTTAAATTTGTGCAGGGCTATCCTCTGGATGGCCTCATGTCCATTCTTCATTTGTTGGAAAACGAGTCGGAAGGGTTTCCGGATCCCTTCGGCCAGGAGCGCAGGCTGGAAATCCGCTTTCCGGTCTTCTCCAAGAAGCTGGGCTCCATGCTTCAGGGCTATGAGGACACACCGCAATCTGCGCTGATCATTCTGGATTTCCTGGAAAGCATCTATCCCGTACATGCAAGCATGAGCGCCGAGATTCGGGCTCGGGCTGAGCAATGCCTGAGGCTTTAAAGCATATGGAGCACAATAAAGCCGGCTGGGAGCTTCCCATACCGGCTTTGCTGCAGATTAGAGGTTATGATTCTCCTCGGTATCTCCCGTCAGCTCGATCTCCCGCTCGCCCTGCTTGCGATGCGCGATCCGGCTGCTGGCAGCCGCGGCTACGGCTCCGACAATATCATCGAGGAAGGTGTGGATCGTATGATCCGATTTATCATTGAGCCGCTGCAGAACGCCCGGCTTCAGCTTGTCTACATAACCATAGTTGGTGAAGCCGATGCTTCCGTACACATTGACGATCGAGAAGGCGAGGACCTCATCGACACCGTATAAGCTTTCGTCATTGGAGAGCATTTCCTGCAGCGGGGACATCAGCTGACCCTGCTCTGCCAAAATATCCAGCTGAATGCCGGTCAGGACGGCGTTCTGAATTTCCCGCTTGGCGAGCACGCTTTCGACGTTCTCGATGCACTCCTGCATGGTCAGGTCGGGATAATATTTCTTCTGCAGAAACATGACCAGCTCGGCGATCTCTTCCATCGTGACCCCGCGTTCATGAAGCAGGCGGGTGGTCGCTTCGGCAACCTTCTTGCTGTTCAGGCTGTAAGGAATGTTAGCTTCTGTCATACTCATCCTCCGTTCTGGTGTAAGTAGGGTTGGTATTGATTGTACTTGTCCGGCAGGTGCTTTGTCCAGAAAGGGTAAATGACGGTCATGTTTTGGAAAAGAGCTCGTATACATAGGAGTACAACCTGTACAAAATGTAGGGAGGAACTATACATGACACAGAAGCACTCCATTCGCGGACTTTCAGCCGCTGGCTTGCTGGCGGTACCTATTCTGCTGGCGGGCTGCGGTCCCTTCGGGGGGAAAGAGTCGGAGGCCGTGGATCCGCCGCCAGCGCAGCTCGAGGCCCAAATGATCGGCGCGGCGAACAGCAGCGCCAGCGTCATTCCCGTTCTGGCAGATGATGCAGTCCAGAATACAGTATACCTCTCGGACTCGAAGGGTATGCTTGCCCCCGTTACTCTTGCTTTACCCAAAGACAGTGCCAAAGACCCGATTTCCAGTGCAATCATGGTGCTGGTGAAGAACAGCCCGTACGCCGGCTACATCCCTGAAGGCTTCAGCGGTGTGCTTCCGGCAGGCACAGAAGTGACGAATGTGACTGTAGACGCAGAACGCAAGCTCGCCATGGTAGAGTTTAACGAAGCATTCAAGAAGTACGATCACAAGGAGGAACGGCGGATTCTGGAAGCCCTGACCTGGACGCTCACAGGGCAAAAGGGAGTCGAGAAGGCGGAGCTGTGGGTAGCGGGGGAGAAGCTGACCGAGATGCCGCTAAACCGCACCCCGCTGGATCGCCCATTGTCCCGCACCATGGGCATTAATCTGCAGAAAGCGGATGATACCCAGTACAGTCAGTCCTCACCGGTGACGGTGTACTTTTCTGGAGTGACGCCAGGAGGAGTACAGTATTATGTTCCGGTAACGCGCCTGGTGCCTGCCGGACAGGATGCTGTTCAGGCGGCTGTGCATGAGCTGATCCGCGGACCGCAGTTTGGTGACGGGCTCGCGATGGTGATGACGGGAGGAACGACACTGACAGGCGTAGAGCAGGGAGAAGACGGATCGCTGACCGTGGCTTTAAGCGACAGCATGTTCCAGCAGGGTGATCACATCCCGGCGGAGCTGCTGCAGGCTGTCGTCCTGACGGTGACAGAGAATGCCGGAGCCACTAAAGTAAAGATCAAAATGAATGATCTGGCTGAGGTAACCGGTACGGACAGTGTGAGCTACAGCCAGCCGGTCAGCCGTCCGGAGCATATCAACGAGATTCCGATCTAATTCCGGCAGGGTGCTTTTATGCGTCACCTTTGTTAAAATAAAGGAAGCTAACCAGTATTGCGATAAAGTAGGAGGCAAAAAGATGAGATCTAACGGACGCAAGAACGACGAGCTTCGGCCCTTGAATTTATCAACTCATGTCAATAAATATGCAGAAGGCTCCGTGTACATCGAAATGGGAGAAACCAAAGTGCTGGTCACCGCAACGGTGGACGAGAAGGTTCCTCCGTTTCTGAAAGGACAAGGAAAAGGCTGGGTCACTGCCGAGTACTCCATGCTGCCTCGGGCGACACATTCCCGTAACCAGCGTGAAGCCAACCGCGGCAAGCTCAGCGGCCGGACGATGGAAATTCAGCGGCTGATCGGTCGGGCATTGCGCTCTGTTGTGAATCTGCATGCTTTAGGCGAGCGTACCATTACGTTGGATTGTGATGTCATCCAGGCGGACGGCGGTACGCGGACTACCTCCATCACGGGGGCCTTTATAGCGCTCAGCATTGCAGTCAACAAGATCGCTGAGCAGCACAAGCTGAATGTATTCCCCATTACCGACTATCTGGCCTCGGTCAGCGTCGGCATTGCAGGAGGCCGGGCGCTGCTGGATTTGAACTATGAAGAGGATTCCAAGGCGAAGGTGGATATGAACCTTGTGATGACCGGCAGCGGCAAATTCGTGGAGGTTCAGGGCACCGGGGAAGAAGCTCCGTATTCGCGCTCCGAGCTGAATGACATGCTGGAGCTGGGCGAGAAAGGGATTTCAGAGCTGATTGCCCGCCAGCGGGAAATTCTGGGACCGATTGCAGATAAGATTGGCACAGCGGGCTCCAGAAGCGGGGTGTAAGATATGAAGCTGACCGGAAATAGTATTATTGTCGCAACGCGGAACCCGGGAAAGGTGAAGGAGTTTGCCCATGCTTTTGCGGCCTTCGGGTGGTCTGTACAGAGCATGTTCGATTATCCGGATCTGCCGGATGTCATTGAGGATGGAACGACCTTCGCCGATAATGCTATCAAGAAAGCAAAAATCATCGGAGATGCCCTGAATCTGCCTGTGCTCGCGGATGACTCGGGCTTGTGTGTGGATGCGCTGGGCGGAGATCCCGGGGTATATTCGGCACGTTATGCAGGAACCCATGGGGACGATGAAGCAAACAACCGCAAGCTGCTGACCGAGCTGGAGCGTCTGCGCACGGCAGACGATGCCGGAGAGCCTCTGCTAAGCCAAGCTCAGTTTGTATGTGTCCTGGTCCTGTATGATCCGCACAGCGGCGAGCATATAGAGACCCGAGGCACGATAGACGGCTGGATTACCGCCAAGCCTCATGGAGAGGGCGGCTTCGGCTACGATCCCCTGTTCTATCTGAAGTCGTACGGCAAGACGATGGCGGAGCTGACGCTTGCGGAGAAGCAGGAAATCAGCCACCGGGGTCACGCCCTGCGGGCGTTGACGGACAGACTTCGGGAATTTCAGTCATAAGCATGAGGGCCCGCGCCCCGGGATCGAGATCCTCCGGGGCGCGGGCTTTTTGTCATATCTAGGGCTGCAGACTTCTTATTTAATAGAAATTTTGTAGGCTTTGAGCCAATGATTCACTTGAGTTAAGTAGGCAAACAGCTGAGGGCCGGACATCAGCTGGCCAAACCAGGGGAGATTAGACGAGGCTTCTGACGAAGCGGCGAGCTCCCTTATTTTAGCGGCATCAATGAGCGGAAGAATCGGCGAAGAAGAATCCTCCAGCACATGGAGCATGCGCTGCCTGACAGCGGAAAGATAATTCGGATTATGGGTCTTTGGATAGGGGCTTTTCTTGCGGTACAGGACATCCTGGGGCAGCACGCCTTCCAGCGCCTTGCGGAGAATACCCTTTTCCCGTCCGCCTGCGGTCTTGATGCTCCACGGAATATTAAACACGTAATCGATCAGGCGATGATCCGTGTACGGTACGCGGACCTCCAGTCCCGCCCCCATGCTCATACGGTCCTTCCGGTCCAGCAGAGTAGGCATGAAGCGTGTAATGTTCAGATACGACATGACGCGCATTCTGGCCTGCCCGGCATCCTCGCCTTCCAGCAGCGGCACCTCCGCCACCGCATCGCTGTACCGGTCAGCAAGATATTCAAGCGGTGAGATCCAATCCCGGATTTCCGGAGATAGCAGCTCACTGCGCAGCTGGGGAGCAACAGACCAGGGGAACGTTCCGGATTGAAGAGCCTCCTCGCGGTGGAACCAAGGGTAGCCGCCAAAAATTTCATCTGCGGCCTCGCCAGAAATCGCAACCGTTGCGCCCTTCTTGATTTCCTGGCAGAAGAGCAGCAGAGAAGCATCCACATCCGCCATTCCCGGCAAATCCCGTTTCTCGGTTGACAGCTCCAGTGTATTGACAAGCTCCGGTGTGTCAAATTCAATCCAGTGATGCTTGGATTTGAGCTCTTCCTGCATTCGCTGAATCCAGGGCGCATCGGCACCCGGCTGAAAGGCGTGGGATTTGAAATGCTTGTCGTTATCGACATAATCGACAGAATACGTATGGACCTGCCCTTGTCCTATGCGGGTATAGTACTGCACCGCCAGGGCGGACAGGGCACTGGAATCCAGACCACCGGAGAGCAGGGAGCACACCGGGACGTCCGAAACAAGCTGACGCTCGACCGTATCCTGAATCAGCTCTCTCAAATAAGCCGCTGTCCGGGCTTCGTCATCCTCGTGAGGCCGGCTTTCAAGCTTCCAGTATGTGTAGGTGCGCAGCCCTTCCCGATTGAAGATCATGGCGCGTCCGGGACGAAGCTCGGCCAGATCGCGGAATACACCGTGGCCCGGTGTCCGCGCGGGGCCTACGATGAAGACCTCGGCCAAGCCTTCCGGACCTACGACAGGCTCCACTTTAGGATGCTGCAAAATCGCTTTCGGCTCGGAGCCGAACACAAGCGTCCCATCCACATAGCTGTAGAATAGCGGCTTTACCCCGACGCGATCTCGCGCAAGAAATACCTGCTCCTGAACGCTGTCCCAGATCGCAAAGGCAAAGATGCCGTTAAGCCGCTCCAGACAGTCCGGCCCCCACTCCATGTAGGACACTAGCAGCACCTCTGTATCGCATGTGGTCCTGAAGGAGTGACCGCGGCTGGACAGCTCTTTTTTTAATTCGCCTGCATTATATAGTTCTCCGTTATACACAATGGCATAAACCTCTTCTTCCCGATGAATAATCATCGGCTGCGCTCCGTTCTCGGGATCGATGACACTGAGGCGCCGATGTCCAAAGGCACAAGGGCCCGATATCCAGGTTCCCGAGCCGTCAGGTCCGCGATGCGCTAACGTTTCTGTCATTTTGACCAGCAGTCTGGAATCCTGGGTCAGGTCGCCATTCCATTGTATAAAGCCGGTTATTCCGCACATGTAGTTCATCCTCTCTTTGTATGTGATCTCCGCTGACCTTCTCCATGGGACTAAAATCGCCAAAGTGATAAAGATATATGCCGAAGGGAGGCATAAAATGTCTGTCCTTAAACGAAAACTACAAGAGGAGCACGCCAGCGAAGGAGTGGGATGACTGTTGAATAAATCCACATACTATGTGTCCGTTCACGGCCGCTCGGTCCTGAATGAACAGGGTGCGAGCGCCTATGAGTGGGAGATTCAAGCGACTTCAGAGGAAGCAGAGCAGCTAAGAATGCAGCTGGAGCTGCTGCAGGAGCAGGAAGAGGAGGACTTTACCGGCTTCGTCTTCCCCTGGCCGGATACGCCGGAAGCAGAGACCAATGCTCGCTTTCAGGGCACTTTGGATGAAGTATACCGGAGTATTCACCGATTGGGATCAGCACAGACACGCGCCCTGATTGAAGAATACAGGCTCATGCCCCGGAGCGGGAATAGGGATGACTAGGAAGACCGTGATGATAAAACAGCCTAGCCTGTGGTGGATCTATAAAGAAGAAGGAGAGATGGATTATGTATCAGATCAAGGATGCCAAGATTCGCAGAATGACAGAGGTCAACGGAGCTCCTTGCGCGGAGATTGAAGTGTACCCTGCAAGCAGCGGAGACGTTACGGTGCTGGCGTACCTGTCACCATCTGCACCCGTTGGAGGCTACGAGCTGGTCAAGCTCGTCCGCAGCGACGCCTCATTAGAGTATGACTGGTACGACAACAGCTTTCACGAAGCGTTTGTGGATGCGACAGATACGGCTTTTGAAAGCAGCCTGATGGCGACGGCGGAGGAGGAGCGCGACAGCTTCAGGCAGCAGCTGCTGTCCACAGGCTCGCTTCAGCAGCAGCTGAATGAGCGGTTTTTTGGCGGCGGCGGCAATAGGATGTAGGCCAGGGAGCGAAGCAGCTGGTTATGAACACCAAGTTTATCTTTTCGAAAGAGAGTAAGTGCAGCGAAAAAAAAAGCCGGCTGCGTGAGCAGTCCGGCTTTTCCTTAATCCCTGAGAACCTGGATGCCTTGAATGATGTTGTACACGAAGGTGCCGAAGTAAATGATCGCGAACAAAATGACATATCCTATGACTGCGCCGAAGGACCCGGCACTAAAGGCCATAATCAGCAACAGAATGCCTGCGGCTACAGGAAACAGATGCGAGAGGAGTGCTCTTTTGGCATGCCCCCTTACAAAGCGGTCCCCGGCGAGAATCCAGACGGCAATCGGTAACAGAAATGGAGCAAAAAAAATGCTGAAATACGATAGCGAAGACAACAGCTGGCGCATGCAAATCCCTCCCATGTGGATGATATGGTGCGGTTTACTCTTTTATTACCCTGGGTGGAGGTGCATTGCTATGGAGAGCATGAAGCTAATGCAAAAAAATAGTTTGAAAAAGAATAAACTTACGTTATAATAATCTTCGTCACTGTTTTGATGGATATACCATTACATAGCTCATGTCCCAGTAGCTCAGCTGGATAGAGCAACGGCCTTCTAAGCCGTCGGTCAGGGGTTCGAATCCCTTCTGGGACGTATTAGTAAAGATGAAACCGCCGATTTGGCGGTTTTTTTATAACCCAAAGGGGGGTTCCAAGATGTCCGTATCTATTCCAAAAATATCCCAGCATTCCGCCATTCTTCTGGAGCGTGCCCGTCGCTGCGGCCTGTCTGCCGAAGAGCTGCTGCAGGGGGTAAGAGAGCAGTCACTCCAGGTGTTTGCACCGGCTCAGCATGAGCATTACCGCTACGAAGAATGGTTCAGCTATGCCGAAGAGCATGGAGAGGATCTGCAAAAAGCCATTCAAGAGGGCTACCGGATCACCTTCAATACCCGCAACGGTCTCAAAATATGGCTGGAGCAGACGTTCGGCCTGAATTCCGAAACCGACTTTACGGTTGGCGAAGGAATGATCGAGGGGCTGACCCTGTCAGAGTCTCAGCTAAAGCTGCTGGAGCAGCGCCTGGCCGTCAACTGGATGATTGCAGACGTTAAGGTTGAGGGCACCGCTGTAATCGTCCGGCTCATGCTCCGCGGCCTTCAGTCGTCCTAAGCTTGGGCGAGATGCTCCAGCAGGCCCGATAAGGATAAGATGTCCTGAACTGCGGTTAAAACAGATGATGTAATAAACTAACTCAGCATTATGCTTTCCGCCTAGGATAAAATAAAAAATCCTCGCCTCTTATAAGAGACGAGGATTTTTGCTAGCGGTACCACTTTTGTTGCTGGTCTAAACACACTAGGACACTTTATACGTAATCAACTACATTTTATAGCAGCGATACGAAGGCGCGTATAGTCAGCGCTGTACCATTCCCCGTTCCATAAGGCGGGTTTTACTCGCTCACTTATTTTATGGTAGGCATCCTTCTTGTCCTGCGGGTTCATTCCCGAGAAAAGCATTTGTCCAAAGTGAGAGAGCCAATGCTGTACTCCCTTTTCCCCATCTGGAAGAGGAGTGGGGCGCTCATAATGCAGCGCCTGTGTAACCCGAAAGCCTGCTTCCTCCAGCAATAAAGTGTACTGGCCAAGGGTTGGAAAATACCATGGATTTCGACCTGCGGCTTCGATCCCGTAATCTGTTTTTAACGTGTCCAATGCAGCCTTCAGGATCATCTCAATATTGCCCTGCCCGCCAAATTCAGCAATGAATCGTCCTCCAGGCTTCAAGCAGCGGTGGATCGACAATGCGGCGCTTTTTGCGTCTTTCATCCAGTGCAGTGCAGCATTAGAGAATATTGCATCATACGAAATATCGGAGGTGTAATTTTCTCCGTTGCCTTGTATAAAGTGAAGTTCGGGGTATTTGACGGATGCAGCCCGGACCATATCGTGCGAGAAATCCATTCCCGTTACTTCAGCACCGGAGCGTGAAATGCTGTAAGCCAGATCGCCGGTTCCACAGCCCCAATCCAAAATCGATTCACCTTCCTGCGGAGATAGCCAGTCGATCAGACCCTTGCCGAATCCGGATACAAAACTCATAGAGCGGTCATATTCTTCTGGGCTCCATCTCTGAGAATCTGTCATGGACAATTCCTCCCAACAAAAGACTTGTTATGTTGCACTTATTATTACTCTTAGAGTGTTATAAATAGAAATACTAAATAATTATCCATCTTATAGGTTGAATCTATAAAAGGCTGGAAAAGCATTGGAACCCGGAATCCTCTTATCCCTTTCGGATGCAAAAAAAATCGCACAGCGACTTCGACCATCCACAGCTCTGAGACCATGCGAAACTTTTGAGTTTGACCATTAATCGTGTCATTAGATCCAGCAAACTTCGCGTGAGGTGAAGTAGTGAGATGTGTATGAAAAAACCGAATACGATAGGTGTCGAGAGCGGCGTAAGAGGCAAATGAATGCGAAAAACCGAACACAATGGTGCAGCAAATGGCGCAAAAGGCGAATGAATGCGAAAAACCGAACACAATGGTGCAGTAAATGGTGTAAGAGACGAATGTGTGCGAAAAACCGAACATGATGGTGCAGTGGATGGCGCAAGAGCCGAATGAATGCGAAAAATCGAACACGATGGTGCAGTAAATGGTGTAAGAGACGAATGTGTGCGAAAAACCGAACACGATGGTGCAGTAAATGGCGCAAAAGCCGAATGAATGCGAAAAACCGAACAGAACAGCATGTTGCAGGCGGACTGCGAAGAATATGCTTTCGAAGCGTCAGCTTCGACGAACCAACGGGTTCTCATCCCTCTGGAACGCGAAAAACCGCCCGAGGGCGGTTTCTCTATGTACGTCCCAGAAGGGATGCCGCCCGTTTGGGCGGACTGCGAAGAATATGCTTTCGAAGCGTCAGCTTCGACGAACCAACGGGGTTCTTATCCCTCTGGAACGCGAAAAACCGCCCGAGGGCGGTTTCTCTATGTACGTCCCAGAAGGGATTCGAACCCCTGACCGACGGCTTAGAAGGCCGTTGCTCTATCCAGCTGAGCTACTGGGACACGTATTTTTTCAAGCAAAAATTATAATATCATAAACAGAAAGTGAGTTCAACCTTTATTTCAGCTTTGTGGTAGTTGTAACTGGAAATAGGCATGCGGATCGCCGTTATAATTTGAGATCATGACATCGGGCTGCTCACCTCGCAGGCCTTATTTTTTTAGCGATCAGGGTTATGCTATAATCAACAAATATGAAATCGGTGCGAAAGGAGGTGTCCTTATAAAGGACTCCAACTCCACAGACCAAGACGCAAGAAATGTTATTCTGTTCCCCAAAACCCTCGATTACTACCAGATCCAGCTGACCGTGATGCTTGAGAACGAGCGGTACGGGGAAGCCAAGGAGCTGCTCGCCTTTCTTCTTCGCTGCGAGGGGCAGGATCAACGCCACTATGAAGAGTGGCAGGCCTTGCTGGAGTGGCTGGAGGCGGCTTTTCCATCCTCAGATGCAGGCAACGGTGATGACCCTGAAGAAGATGGAGATGAAGCCGAGATGACCAGGCGCATGGTCCAGGACAAAATGGCGCAGGATGCAGGATACGCAGATAAGCTCCTGGATACAGTGATGAACGGTCCGCTGACGGAACAGACCGTGCTGGCGCTGGAGCAGCTGGCTTATCTGGACCGGCCGGAAGTGGATGATGCCCTGGCGGCGTGGATGAAGGAACGGCCGCTGCATCCGCTGCTGCAGTTCAGGGTGCTGCAGACCATGAGACGAAGAGGCGCGACCGGAACGGTGTCTCTGATCCGTGGCAGCGAGACTGTGAGCGTGGAAGTAGAGCATATTCCATTGGGCCCCGGTGAATATCCGGAAGTCATCCAGCAGGTGCTGGAGCGGGTTGCGGAGAAGACAGAAGTGCATGAGCCGACGCTGTATTATTTTGCGCAGGAGCTGTGGTCGCAGTTTATTATGGCGGTATACGGGACCAAGGATTATTATTCCATGCTGGATAATGAGGAATCGACCCTTGACATCTGGGCGGCCGCCCTTCAAGATACGGTATCGGAGAGCCTGAAGGGCGTTCGGGACGAAGAGAGCATCCGCTCCGCGTATGGAGTGACAGACACGATGCGCTTCCGCTACGAGCAGGCATGCCGGGCGATCCGCCAGTTTGTATCCGCAGGAATGGAGAATTAGGGCAGAGGAAACGCTTCCTCTTACCGTCTGCAAGGGTTTACCCTTGAAAAAGGAATTAATGTTGTTTATACTATAGTGGTTATTCGGGACGTGAGATTTGATCTGCGCCGACCACGTGAATTTTGGAGGGGAAAGCATAAATGAAAGCAACTTGGGAAAAAATAGAGAAGAACCTCGGCGTTCTAGACGTTGAGGTAGAAGCGGACCGCGTCGCGGCTGCGCTTGACAAGGCTTTTAATAAAGTGTCAAAGAAAGCGAACGTACCTGGTTTCCGTAAAGGTAAAGTGCCACGGCCGATTTTTGAAGCGCGTTACGGTGTGGAAAGCCTGTATCAGGATGCCATCGATATCCTTCTTCCTGAAGTGTACGGCGAAGCTGTAGAGCAAGCAGACATCTTCCCTGTAGACCGTCCTGAAATCGATATTGAGCAATTCTCCAAAGGTGAGTCGTTCAAATTCAAGGCGAGAGTAATTGTGAAGCCTGAAGTGAAGCTGGGCGACTACAAAGGGATCGAGGTTGCCGCTGTACCTGTAGAGGTTACAGAGGACGAGCTGAACGAAGAGCTGAAGCGTATGCAGGAGCGTCATGCGGAGCTGGCTGTTCTTGAAGAAGGACAAGCAGAGTCCGGCGACATCGCGGTTATTGATTTCGACGGATCGGTTGACGGTGTTCCTTTCGAAGGCGGACAAGCTGAGCGTTACTCCTTGGAGCTTGGAAGCAACAGCTTTATCCCTGGCTTCGAAGAGCAGGTCATCGGCATGGCGACTGGCGATTTCAAGGACGTAGAGGTGACCTTCCCAGAAGAGTATCATGCTGAAGAGCTTGCAGGTAAAGTTGCTGTCTTCAAGGTGAAGGTACATGAAATTAAGCGCAAGCAGCTGCCAGAGCTGGACGACGAATTCGCTAAAGACGTCAGCGAGTTTGACACGCTGGAAGAATACCAGGCTGACCTGAAATCCCAGCTGATGAAGCGTAAAGAGCAAGATGCTCAAGGCGTTCGCGAGAACGAAGCTGTGGAGAAGGCGTCTGCTAATGCAGAGATCGAAATTCCAGAAGCGATGATTCAGTCCGAAGTACAGAACATGATGCGTGACTTCGACAACCGTCTGCGTCAGCAGGGTATGAACCTGGATATGTTCCTGAGCTTCTCCGGACAATCCAAGTCCGATCTGGAAGGTCAAATGAAGGACGATGCTGAGAAGCGCGTTCGTAACAACCTGGTTCTGGAGCAAATCGCGAAGGAAGAGAACCTGGAAGTGAGCGAAGAAGAAATCAACGAGGAGCTTGGCAACATGGCTGAAACCTACAAGCGTCCGGTTGAAGAAATCCGCAGCATCCTTTCCGCGAACGGTTCCCTGGACAACCTGCGTGAAGAGCTGGTTCTCCGCAAGACGATTGATTTCCTGATCGAGAACAGCGTTGAGGGTCCTCCAGCACCGAAAGAAGAAGAGTCCACAGAAGAATAGGAACTGCTTATCGCAGTTAAGGATACGATGAGGCACGTGCTTTGTATAAAGACGTGCCTTATTTCTACCCTTTAACATCCAAAAACATACTAAATATGACATCAATTGGTCATCTATTGACAACAGCAGCTCCATACATATTGCAAGTTTTCGATCAGGATATTTTGAGCGGCATGTTCATACAATGTATACATGGTTAAAAAATGACATGAGACGTTGAACATGTTAGAATATCTTTTGTAACGCTGAAGTATAATTTTTCAAGGAAATGAGGTTGGTCGCATGAGTCTTGTGCCTATGGTTGTGGAACAAACCAGTCGGGGAGAGCGTTCGTATGACATATACTCCCGGCTGCTAAAGGATCGTATCATCTTCCTCAGCAATGCGATCGATGATGATGTAGCGAATCTGGTGATGGCTCAGCTGCTCTTTCTGGCTGCCGAGGATCCGGAGAAAGACATTCATCTGTACATCAATTCACCCGGTGGTTCTGTGACAGCCGGTATGGGTATATATGATACAATGCAATTTATCAAGCCTGACGTGTCTACGATTTGTGTAGGTATGGCAGCAAGCATGGGCTCACTTCTGTTAACGGCGGGAGCGCCGGGCAAACGCTATGCGCTTCAGAACAGTGAGGTCATGATTCATCAGCCGCTGGGCGGCATTCAAGGCCAGGCCTCCGATATTCAAATCCACGCTGACTGGATCATCAAGACGAGACAGAAGCTGAACCAAATCTATGTGGAGCGGACAGGACAGCCCCTTGAAAAAATTGAACGCGATACAGACCGTGACTTTTTCATGAGTGCGGAAGAAGCCAAATCCTACGGGATTATTGATGATGTATTGTCTTCGCCGATCAAATCTTAAGAGGTGGTAATAAGATGTTTAAATTCAATGATGACAAAGGGCAGCTGAAATGCTCCTTCTGCGGGAAGTCGCAGGAGCAGGTGCGCAAGCTGGTAGCTGGGCCCGGCGTTTATATATGTGACGAGTGTATCGACCTGTGCTCCGAGATCGTAGAGGAAGAGCTGGGGCATGAAGAAGAAGTAGATCTGAAGGATATTCCGAAGCCTCGGGAAATCCGCGGAATTCTGGATCAATATGTAATTGGACAGGAAGCAGCCAAGAAATCTCTTGCTGTCGCTGTATATAACCATTACAAGCGCATCAACACCCAGAGCAAGATTGAGGACGTAGAATTGCAGAAGAGTAACATTCTCTTGCTGGGACCTACAGGCTCTGGTAAGACTCTGCTTGCTCAAACGATGGCGAAGATTCTGAATGTACCCTTTGCTATTGCGGATGCTACCTCGCTAACTGAAGCGGGTTATGTAGGGGAAGATGTAGAGAACATCCTCCTGAAGCTGATTCAGGCTGCGGACTTTGATGTAGAGAAGGCGGAGCGCGGCATCATCTATATTGATGAGATTGATAAAGTGGCCCGTAAATCCGAGAATCCTTCCATTACCCGGGACGTTTCCGGGGAAGGTGTACAGCAGGCACTGCTGAAAATTCTGGAGGGCACGGTCGCATCGGTTCCGCCTCAAGGTGGCCGCAAGCATCCGCATCAGGAATTTATTCAGATTGATACTACGAACATTCTGTTTATTTGCGGCGGTGCCTTTGATGGCCTGGAGCAGTACATCAAGCGCCGGATCGGCAAGAAGGTCATTGGCTTCAATGCCACTACGACGGAAGGTCAGAAGGAGCTCAAGGCTGGCGAGTACCTGACGATGGCATTGCCGGAGGATCTTCTGAAATTTGGCTTGATTCCGGAGTTTGTCGGTCGTCTTCCAGTAATCTCTACCCTAGAGCCGTTGGATGAGCAGACTCTGGTTCGTATCCTCTCGGAGCCGAAGAATGCGTTGACGAAGCAGTACCAGAAGCTTCTGGAGCTGGATAACGTCAATCTGAAGTTCGAGCAGGAAGCGCTGGAGGCCATTGCCCGTGAAGCGATCAAGCGTAATACAGGGGCCCGCGGCCTGCGTTCCATTATTGAAGGCATTATGCTGGAGGTTATGTACGAGGTGCCGTCCCGTGACGATATTGCAGACTGTGTCATTACAGAGCAGGTCGTGAAGGACAAGGTTGTGCCGGAGCTGCAAAGCAGCAGTGACAAGAAGCAGGAAGAGAGCGCCTAATCCGGGTGCCCCTCACTTGACAATCAATTAAACGACAATTCTCCACTTCCACTCTTGGCACCGATTACTACGCCGAGTTGAGGAGTGGAGCTTTGCCGTTCTATGGGAGAGATTGATCCATGTTTTTGAGACAGGACACCAGGCCCGTAAAAGTGGGGAATCTCACAATTGGCGGGAGTAACGAAGTCGTTATCCAAAGCATGTGCACGACCAAAACTGCGGACGTCGAAGCAACCGTTGCCGAAATTCTTCGTCTGGAGGAAGCGGGCTGTCAGGTAGTCCGGGTCACCGTTAACAATGAGGAAGCGGCGGAAGCGATCAAGGAGATCAAGAAGCGCATTCATATTCCGTTAGTGGCAGATATTCATTTTAATTACAAGCTCGCGCTTCTGGCAATTGAGAACGGGATTGATAAGGTTCGGATTAACCCGGGTAATATCGGTAAGCGCTCCAAAGTGGAAGAGGTAGTCAAAGCCTGCAAAGCCAAGGGTATTCCTATTCGAATCGGTGTTAATGCCGGCTCTCTGGAGAACCATTTACTGGAGAAGTACGGCTATCCGACTCCGGAAGCAATGGTGGAGAGCGCCCTGTACCATATCGGTATTTTGGAGGAGCTGGATTTCCACGACATTATTGTTTCTTTGAAGGCTTCAGACGTTCCGATGGCTATTGCGGCTTACACCAAGGCTGCGGAGGTCATTCCTTATCCGCTTCACCTGGGAATTACCGAAGCAGGTACGCTGTTCTCCGGCACCGTGAAGAGTGCGGCCGGATTGGGGGCGCTGCTGGCTATGGGCATCGGGAACACGGTGCGCATCTCGCTCAGCGCAGATCCTGTAGAAGAAATCAAGGTAGGGCGGGAACTGCTCAAGACCTTCGGTCTCATTTCTGATGCGCCAACACTGATCTCTTGTCCAACCTGCGGAAGGCTGGATATTGATCTGTTCTCGATCGCCGCAGAGGTGGAGGAGTATATTTCCAAGCTGAAGGTTCCGATTAAGGTGTCTGTCTTGGGCTGTGCCGTAAACGGCCCGGGCGAAGCAAGAGAAGCCGATATCGGTATTGCCGGAGCACGGGGCGAAGGCCTGCTGTTCCGCTATGGAGAAATGATTCGCAAAGTACCGGAAGAGACGATGGTTGAGGAACTGAAGAAGGAAATTGACCATATCGTTACCGTATATGAACAAACCGGAGAAATTCCGGGACGCAAGCATAAATTGGGTGTATAAGCAGCCGCTATAGCCGCCTGAATCGGGAGTCGCCGGTTCAGGCGGTTTTTATGTTTTCACAGATTTGATGAAGTGGTTTACTTTTACTTTCAAATATTCAGGCAATACTACCATATAAAAAGCTGTTGTTTTGAAAGTACAAAGGAGGAAGTGCTCATGAATCTGAATATCATCATTATGATGATTCAATTGTTTTTTGCTGTGATCATCGGAGTCTATTTCTGGAATCTTTTGCGAGGCCAAAAAAACAGTAAAACGGCAGTAGACCGGGAATCGCGCAAGGAGCTGGATAAGCTCCGCAAGCTGCGTTCCATTTCGCTGACCAAGCCGTTGGCAGAGAAGACGCGTCCGCAAAGTATGGACGATATTGTGGGTCAGAAGGACGGGCTGCGCGCCTTAAAGGCTGCTTTGTGCAGCGGTAATCCTCAGCATGTCATTGTTTATGGTCCACCGGGGGTGGGTAAAACGGCGGCAGCACGGGTAATTTTGGAGGAGGCCAAAAAAAATCCACAGTCACCCTTTAAATTTGATGCCAAGTTTACAGAGATTGATGCTACCACAGCCCGATTCGATGAAAGGGGTATTGCCGACCCGTTGATCGGCTCGGTGCATGACCCGATTTACCAAGGCGCCGGGGCAATGGGAGTAGCAGGCATTCCGCAGCCCAAGCCGGGTGCGGTGACGAAGGCGCACGGCGGTATTTTATTTGTGGATGAAATTGGCGAATTGCACCCGATCCAGATGAATAAGCTGTTAAAAGTACTCGAGGATCGTAAAGTGCTGCTGGAGAGCGCATACTACAACTCGGAGGATGTCAACACTCCGGCGTACATCCACGATATTTTTCAGAACGGACTTCCGGCGGACTTCCGTCTTGTTGGGGCGACGACCCGCTCTCCGGAGGAGATTGCGCCGGCGCTGCGCTCCCGCTGTATGGAAATATTTTTCCGTCCGCTGCTGCCGGAGGAGATCGGGCGGATCGGCGAGGATGCCATTCAGAAGATTGGACTGCAGCCATCGCCGGAAGCGGTGGAAGTGGTCAAGCGGTACTGCACGAACGGCCGGGAAGCTGTGAATATGATTCAGATGGCAGGCGGCATTGCGATGTCCGAAAAAAGGGATGCGCTTCGCGCTGCCGACGTCGAGTGGGTGGCCAGCAGCAGCCAGCTGCAGCCGCGTCCGGACCGCAAGGTGCCGGAGCGTCCACAGATTGGGCTGGTCAACGGGCTTGCGGTGTACGGTCCCAATATGGGGGCGCTGCTGGAGATTGAGGTGTCTGCTGTACGTGCCGAAAAAGGCGCCGGAACATATAATATTACAGGCGTCGTGGATGAAGAGGAGCTCGGAGGAGGCTCACGGAAGCTGCGCCGCAAGAGTATGGCGAAAGGCTCCATCGAGAACGTGCTGACCGTTCTGGGCTATATGGGCTTTCAGCCTAAAGCGTATGAGCTGCATATTAATTTTCCGGGCGGCACGCCGATTGACGGCCCCTCGGCAGGCATTGCAATGGCTACAGCCATCGTATCTGCGATCAAAGGAATTCCGGTAGACAACAAAACCGCTATGACGGGAGAAATCAGTATTCATGGCAGTGTCAAGCCGATTGGCGGCGTCATTGCCAAGGTGGAGGCGGCTTTTCAGGCTGGTGCCACTACGGTCATTATTCCGAAGGATAACTGGCAGAGCCTGTTTGAGGATTTGGACGGACTGCGGGTCATTCCGGTGGAGACGGTGGATGAAGTGTTTGCACACATTTTTGGCGCAGAGGCGGCGCGGGAGATGCTCCATCAGCCGGCAGTGGAGGTCTTTCCTCCGTCCGCTGCATCCCTGCTTCAGGCATCGGTACAGCGTCCAAACCAGGTGACAGACGCAGGAGGCTGTTAGGCGACGCGCCGTTGGTTTTTTATATGAACATTTGATAAAATAAGATTCGTGTCAACATTGAGAGCCATTGGAGGTGTGAAAGCGATGGGACCCCATAAGTCGAAAGATCGTCGTTTTCCTTTGCTGCCTTTACGAGGACTGCTGGTTTATCCAAGCATGGTGCTTCATTTGGATGTAGGGCGGGAGAAATCGGTAAAGGCCCTGGAGAAGGCGATGGTGGAAGATAATCTGATTCTCCTCTGTTCTCAATCCGAAGTGAACATTGAAGAGCCTACGCAGGAAGACATATTCAGAATCGGCACGATCGCCAACGTAAGGCAGATGCTGAAGCTTCCGAACGGGACCATACGAGTTCTGGTTGAAGGTATGGAGCGCGCGGAAATTATAGAATATACGGACAACGAGGAGTTCTACGAGGTTCTGGCACGGGAGCTGCCGGAGGAAGAGAATGATGATTTCGAGGTTTCCGCTCTCATGCGGACGGTGCTGAGCCAGTTTGAGAATTATATCAATCTTTCCAAAAAGGTGACGCCGGAGACGCTCGCCGCGGTATCGGACATTGATGAGCCCGGACGTCTGGCCGATGTCATTACGAGCCACTTGTCTTTGAAGATCAAGGATAAGCAGGAGATCCTGGAGACGATTGATGTACGTAAGCGGCTGGAGAAGCTGCTGGATATTCTCAATAATGAGCGGGAAGTGCTGGAGCTCGAGCGGAAGATTAACCAGCGCGTCAAGAAGCAGATGGAGAAGACGCAGAAGGAGTACTACCTTCGGGAGCAGATGAAAGCGATCCAGAAGGAGCTCGGAGACAAGGAAGGCCGCACCGGTGAGGTTGAGGAGCTGCGCAGCCAGCTGCAGGACTTGGAGCTGCCGGAGGCTGTCCGCGAGAAGGTGGAGAAGGAAATCGACCGTCTGGAAAAAATGCCTGCCAGCTCCGCAGAAGGTGGAGTAATCCGCAACTATGTGGACTGGCTGCTGGCATTGCCGTGGACTTCCGAAACCGAGGATGACCTTGACATCAAGAAGGCGGAGCAGGTGCTGGATGAGGATCACTACGGACTGGAGAAGCCGAAGGAGCGGGTGCTGGAGTATTTGGCCGTGCAGAAGCTCGTCAAAAAGCTGAAGGGTCCCATTCTTTGTCTGGTCGGACCTCCCGGCGTAGGTAAAACGTCCCTCGCGCGCTCCATCGCCCGTTCACTGGAGCGGAAGTTTGTTCGTATTTCCCTGGGCGGCGTACGGGACGAGGCCGAAATTCGCGGTCACCGCCGGACTTATGTAGGAGCCATGCCGGGACGTATTGTTCAAGGCATGAAGACGGCAGGCTCCAGAAATCCGGTGTTCCTGCTGGATGAGATTGATAAGATGGCCAGCGATTTCCGGGGAGATCCAGCTTCAGCTTTGCTGGAGGTGCTGGATCCGGAGCAGAACAACACCTTTAGTGACCATTTTGTTGAGCTTCCTTTCGATCTGTCCCAGGTGATGTTTGTCACGACAGCCAATGCCCTGCATACGATTCCGCGTCCGTTGCTGGACCGGATGGAGGTGCTGTATATCCCGGGCTATACTGAGCTTGAGAAGCAGCAAATCGCCACGCGTTATCTGCTGCCGAAGCAGAAGCGGGATCATGGCCTGGAGCCGGACCAGCTGCACCTGGAGGAAGACGCGCTGCTGAAGGTGATCCGGGAGTATACCCGGGAATCGGGCGTGCGTAACCTGGAGCAGCAGATCGCAGCGCTGTGCCGCAAAACAGCCAAGAAGATCGTGACAAGTGAGCCGGGTGTCATTACAATTACAGCAGAAGACATCAAGGAATACCTCGGTGTACCGAAATTCCGCTATGGCATGGCTGAGCTGGAGGATCAGATCGGCAGCGTAACGGGGCTGGCCTGGACCGAGGTCGGCGGAGACACTCTAACCATTGAGGTTACAGTCGTACCGGGCTCCGGTAAGCTGACCCTGACCGGCAAGCTGGGAGACGTTATGAAGGAATCTGCTCAAGCGGCCTTCAGCTATACGCGCTCGAAGGCCGGAGAACTCGGAATTCAAGATGATTTCCATGAGAAGCTGGACGTCCATATTCATATTCCGGAGGGAGCGATCCCGAAGGATGGACCTTCAGCCGGCATTACAATAGCGACTGCACTCATCTCCGCTTTAACGAAGCGCCACGTCAACCGCGCTGTGGCGATGACGGGAGAAATCACCCTGCGCGGACGGGTATTGCCGATCGGAGGGCTGAAGGAGAAATCCCTGGCAGCTCACCGTGCAGGCTACAAGAAGATTCTGCTCCCCAAAGACAATGAACGCGATCTGCGTGAAATACCGGACAGTGTAAAGAATGATGTGGAGTTTGTTCCGGTATCTCACATGGATCAAGTGCTGCAGCATGCGCTTGTTGAACAGGCGGGACTGCACTAGAGAGGAATTTACTGCATATGAAAGTTAATCAAGCCGAATTTGTAATCAGCGCTGTCCGACCTGAACAGTATCCTGATGACGCCTTGCCAGAGATTGCTCTGGCAGGGCGTTCCAATGTGGGGAAGTCTTCCTTGATCAATACCTTGATCACGAGAAAGAACCTGGCCCGGACAAGCTCAACGCCAGGCAAAACCCAGCATCTGAACTATTACCGGATTGAAAATGGCCTTTATTTCGTCGACGTTCCGGGTTATGGCTACGCCAAAGTGTCCAAGACCCAGCGGGCCGCCTGGGGAGCCATGATTGAGCGTTACATGCTGGAGCGCGATGTGCTCAAGCTGGTGCTGCTGGTCGTGGATCTCCGCCATCCGCCTTCCAAGGATGATGTCAGTATGTATGATTGGCTGCAGCATTATGACCGCCCGATCTGTGTGGTAGCGACCAAGGCGGATAAAATTCCGCGCAGCCGGTGGCAGAAGCATATCAAGGTTGTGAAAGAAACGCTGGGCTTTCGAAAGGATCATCAGCTGGTCATGTTTTCATCGGAGACGGGGATGGGTAAAGATGAATTATGGAGTATTATTCAGTCCCATATTCACGAATAGGGCAGGGATACGGTGAATTTTCAGTAGGATTTGAAGGATGTCGCTGAAATTCCTGCGTAAAACGAACCTAAAAGCGTTTTTTTATGAAATATGATGAATAATCTCCGTTCAATCACAAGAAAATCTTTGGCGTCTGCTGTATAATGGACCTAAGGATTGTTAAAAGAATTGAGGAGATTTTTATGGCTCATAAGATAGCCACAGAATATGTTAACGCCACCATGCAAATGACGGATGTTCAAATGGATCAATTCCTCCAAGGAAAGAGAGGTTCCACCCTGCAAATGCGGGTCGGGGTCTTAGAAGGCGGAGGGCATGCAATCATGCTCGAAGATGAAAGCGGGGAAGAAGTTCATTTGCCTTTTGAGCGCAGAAATGGCATGTATGTCTGTGAGTTATCGTGCCGACTGGTAACCCCTAAACTGACCAACGAGGTCCGCAAGCTGTTTGCGGCATTCAAGGGCAGCGGACGGGTTAACCGGATTTACCGAGGATTTACGATGAGCTATGACTACCATGAAGGCACGGTACAACGGATCGCCCAATTGGCAGACGGAGAATGCAGCCTGGTGTATGAGCACAAGGATACAGCCGGAGAGCTGGAGCGTCTGTTTCAGAGTCACGCAGCAGAAGTCGAGATCAAGGTCATCCAGGACCGGGTGAATGCCCTGTTGGATGAGCGGCTGAAGTCTACATCCATGACACATACCCGGAACATTGATGAGCAGCTACGCCTTTATAATCATCGTTTATTCATATTAGAAGCCTAACACTTACTATGCCTTGCGGCTTACCGCAGGGCATTTTCTTTGACCATGTAAAGACATTTCTGACTTTCTGACGCGGTTTGTTAATTTTAATGGACGGTGTAGCAAGGAACCGGGAATATTCATATGCTGGTCTGTAAAATAATTATCTCTTCTTTTTTTAAGAAATGTGTTGCAATTCGCCGTCATAGATGTTATTTTTAATCTCGTTGAAAAGAATATAGGAACCAGGATTCACTCAGGACATGTAATGTTGCGAGAGATTATTCCCTCGGGAAGTGAATGACGTAGGTCCTAGCGGATGAAATTTTTCAAACATTTTATTCCTAGGAAGGGGGAAACCGGAAGATGGAATACTCTACTTTCGGAAGACACGTTGCTGTTGATACTTGGGGAGTTGACTTCGAACTACTGAACAATGCGGAATACCTGCAGTCTCAGATGGTGGAAGCTGCTGAAGCCTGCGGAGCAACGGTACTGTCCGTACAGTCCAAGCAATTTGAACCACAAGGTGCAACGGTGCTTGTGCTGTTGTCGGAAAGCCATCTCTCTATTCATACTTACCCTGAGAGAGGTTTTGCTGCGATTGACTGTTATACCTGCGGAGAAACAGTGGATCCGCAATTGGCCATTGATTACCTGGTATCCGCACTGAAACCTGAGAAATGCTACGCCAAGAAGCTTGTACGCGGACTGGGCGAGATGAAGGTCGAAACTCCTGATATGAAGCAGGCTGAACTGGTGTAAATCACCATCCAAATGTGTATAGAAATAACCATGGAATATTCCATGGTTATTTATTTTATGGAATCTGCAGCAGATCTGACCATTTCCCTGACCTTGCATATCTTGGCTTGAAACATACCACAATAGTACAGAAAGGTCAGTGCATTTAGGCAGCAGATGAAGAAGATGGCGATTTCATAAACATTTCATAAAAGCAACAAGCCTATTCGACATACTATGATATAATTATTTATGGCTATAAAAGATCTGGAACACATCATTTATTAGGCAGGTGAACATCCATGCACATCGTCGTTGTTGGGTTGAATTACCGCACGGCGCCTGTTGCGGTCAGAGAACGTTTTGCCTTCGCGGAGCAGGATCTCCCTGAGGCGCTTGCACAGCTGAAATCGACCAAGAGCGTACTGGAGGGCGTCGTTGTCGCCACCTGCAACCGGACAGAAATCTATGTGGTGGTTGACCGTCTTCATATGTGCGGATATTTTATTCGCAGCTTTATGGAGAAGTGGTTTGGCATCCCGCGTGAGGAATTTACGAAACACTTATATATATACGAAGAAGAACAGGCGATCTCGCACTTGTTTAAAGTAACCTCCGGCCTGGATTCCATGGTGATCGGCGAAACTCAGATTCTCGGTCAGGTCCGCAATGCCTTCCTGAAAGCTCAAGAGGAGAAGGCGACAGGCACTTGGTTCAATATGCTGTTCAAGCAGGCGATCACGCTTGCCAAGAAAGCCCACGCAGAAACCTCCATCGGAGAGAGTGCTGTTTCGGTCAGCTATGCAGCGGTGGAGCTGGGCAAGCGGATTTTCGGCACGTTTCACCATAAGAAGGTCATGATTCTTGGCGCCGGCAAAATGAGTGAGCTGACGGTAAAGCATCTTTATGCCAATGGTGCTGCCGAGGTGATTGTAGCAAACCGGACTTTGGCTCGCGCTGAAGAGCTGGCTGATCGCTTCAAGGGCACTCCATGCACGATGACGGAGGCCATGAGCCGTCTGGGTGAAGTGGATATTATCATCAGCTCTACTGGAGCCAATGATTACGTGCTGGGTCCATCGCTCGTCAAGCAGAGCATGATGAAGCGGAAGGCCAAGCCCTTGTTTATGATTGACATTGCGGTACCGCGTGACATTGATCCTTCTGTCGGAGACGTAGAGAACGTATTTCTGTACGACATTGACGATCTGGAGGGAATCGTGGAGAGCAACCTCGAAATGCGGCGTTCGGAAGCCGTGAAGATCGAGCGGATGATTGAGGAAGAGATGGCCAATTTCTATCAATGGCTGAAGACGCTTGGGGTAAGACCTGCGATCCGCGCTCTTCAAGACAAGTCTACCGGCATCTATGAAGAGACGCTGGAAAGCTTGTTTAACAAGCTTCCCGAGCTGGACGACCGTCAGCGTAAGGTCATCCGGCGCCTGACGAAGAGCATCGTGAATCAGATGATGCATGATCCCATCAACCGGATTAAAGAGATGACAGGCGGTAAGCAAGCTCCGGAGGCACTGGAGTATTTCACCCAGATTTTTGCCCTGGAGGATCTGGTTCACGAGCAGGAGCAGGGGGCAAAGCGGAAGACTCCGGTTCAGGCACAGGTGAAGGAAAATGACACTGTTGTCCGTAAGGACGATCCGCTGGTGAAGGAGCGCAAGAGTATTCAGGCTCCTTTTGCTCCAGCTGTTCTGTAAGGCGGTGAAGACATATGCCGCTCAATTATATGTATGATATTGGCATTTATATCTATGCCCTGAGCCTACTGTTTTACATTTCGGATTGCGTCCATCGCAATCGGACAGCAAAGCGGACCGGCGCGGGGCTTCTTGCCGTTGCTTTTGCCGTGCAGCTGCTGGTGACGGGCGTGAGGCTGTTCGGGGATTCAGCGCTGCCGGTGCTGACAACCTTCGACTTTTTGCTATTCTGTTCGTTAAGTCTGACATTGACCTCGCTGGTCATTACGTTTATGAAAAGGGCAGACCTGGCTCCTGTCATACTCGGCATAGCAGGCTTTTGTGTCACCGTGTTTAACCGCATGATCATTACGACAGGCTTCAAGCCGATGGAAATGTGGGACATGTGGAGCTCGGTGAAGGGCTTGCTGGTGCTGCATATTACACTGGCAAGCGTCAGCTTCACTGCCCTTATGGTTGGGGCGGCCTTTGCGGGGATGTATCTTTTTTTGCACAGCAGGCTCAAAACGAAGAAATGGAACAGCCTCATTCGCAGGCTCCCGAGTCTGGAAATGCTCGACCGCTATTCCTATGCGGCTATTCTGTTCGGGATTTTACTGCTCGTGCTGTCTCTAACAATTGCGGTCATCTCGTTGATTCAGGAAGGGCAGCTGTCGTTGCTCTGGGATTTGAAAGTGATAACGACCTTTATTGTGCTCTGCGTATATCTGAATTATTTCGTAAGGAGGACCATTCAGCGCAGATCAGGGCTGGAAACAGCGAGATGGGCCTTGATCGGTCTTGTCTTTATCGTTATTAACTTTCTGCTGAATGCCTGGTCGGGATTTCATGGATGGTCGGGGGTGTAATGGGGTTTGGTCCGATACGTTCCGGTAATGCTGAATTGTGAAGGAAAGTCCTGCGTCATTGCAGGTGGAGGAGCGGTTGCGGAACGAAAGGCGAGCAGCCTTCTGCAGGCCGGTGCCTCCGTACATATTATTAGTCCTGATGTCACGCCCCGTCTGGCAGCAATGGCTGATGAAGGCAGCGTGAGGTGGAGTGAGCGGGCTTATCAGCCCGGAGATCTGGAAGGCGCATTTCTGGTATATGCGGCTACAGAGCATGAAGAGGTCAACCACCTGATTGCGGAGGAGGCAAGAAGCCTCGGAACGCTGGTAAACATAGCCCATCATGGAGAGGCCGGTGATTTCATCAGCCCGGCGGTGCTCCGGCGGGGGCGGCTGACGCTTGCCGTAACTACAGCAGGGGCGGGCCCGCTCGCTTCTGTTCAGCTATGCAGGCATTTAGAGAGTGAGCTTGGGAGCTCCTTTGATCTTTATCTGGAGTTTCTATATGAGCTTCGTCAGGGAATCAAGAAGCAGGTGAAGACCCCTTCAGAGCGGCATCGCCTGATGCGGGCTATACATGAGCAGGATCTATGGCTTGACATTGAGCGTGGAGATTTTATTCCCTGGACTCCGGCGCAAATACAAAACTGGATTACAGACAATCAGGAGGCGGAATGATGAGAACCATCGTAGTGGGAAGCAGACAGAGTGCTCTGGCACTTACGCAAACGGGACAGGTGATCGACGATTTGACCCGGCTGTGCAAGGAGAATGGGCTTGAATATACATTTGAGGTACAGAAAATCGTGACCAAAGGCGACCGCATCCTGGATGTGACGCTGTCCAAGGTTGGAGGGAAGGGTCTGTTCGTTAAGGAAATCGAGCAGGCGTTGATCGATGGCAGCATTGATATGGCAGTGCACAGCATGAAGGACATGCCGTCCGTGCTTCCGGAGGGCTTAACGACAGGGGCGGTCCCGAAACGCAAGGACCCTCGGGACTGCCTGATTTCTCATATTGCGGGCAGCCTGGATGAGCTTCCTGAAGGCGCGAAGGTAGGGACAAGCAGCCTGAGAAGATCGAGCCAGCTGAAGGCGTATCGCCCGGATCTGCAGATTGAATGGATCAGGGGGAATATTGATTCACGCCTGCGGAAGCTCCAGAACGGAGAGTTCCAAGCGATTATTCTGGCGGCAGCCGGTCTGCAGCGCATGGGCTGGGAGGATGTCATTACAGCTTATCTTCCCTCTGATATTTGCCTGCCTGCGGTAGGCCAAGGCGCGCTCGGCATTGAATGCCGGACAGAGGATGAAGACCTACTGGCATTGCTGAAGCTCTACAATGATGACGATACAGCGCAAACGGTCGCAGCGGAGCGCAGATATTTGTATGAGCTGAACGGCGGATGCCAGGTGCCGATTGGCGCGCATGCGGTCTGGATGGACGCCCCGGAGGGACATGCGCAGGAGGGACAAAGAATCATTCAATTGACTGGAATGGTCGGCTCGCCGGACGGGGAGCGCATCTTGAAAGAAAGCTCTATGGGAGTGGAGCCGGATAGCTTGGGCATCCAGGTTGCAGATTTGTTGAAATCTGGCGGTGCCGAGGAGATATTGTCACAGGTTAGGGGATGAAGAAGCATGACGGGGAAGGTTTATCTGGTCGGAGCTGGACCGGGCGATGCGCGTTTGATTACGGTGAAAGGGAAGGACTGTCTGGAACAGGCCGATGCCGTTGTCTATGACCGGTTAGCTTCTCCGCGGTTGTTACGGTGGCTGCAGCCGGGGGTACAAAAGATTTATGTCGGCAAGCTTCCGGATCGCCATACCATGAAGCAGGAGGAAATCAACCAGCTGCTGGTGGATTTGGCTCTGGAGGGGAAGACGGTGGTGAGGCTCAAGGGAGGAGATCCCACGATCTTCGGACGCGTGGGGGAAGAAGCCGAGCTGTTATATAAGCACGGAATCCCTTTCGAGATTGTACCCGGCATTACTTCTTCGATCAGTGTTCCTGCATATGCCGGGATTCCTGTGACCCATCGGGACCTGGCCTCATCTTTATCGATTATTACCGGCCATGAAAGCCCGGACAAGCTGGACCGAATGATTCAATGGGACAAGGTGACTCATGCAACCGGAACGCTCATCTTTATGATGGGCGTTGCCAAGATCGGTTACATCAGTCGTCAGCTGATGCTTCATGGCAAGCCGCCGGAAACGCCCGTAGCCTTGATCCGCTGGGGAACGAGGGCAGAGCAGGATACCCTGGTCGGAACGCTTCAGGATATTGAAGAGAAGGTGAACGCACTGCGGTTTGAGCCTCCTGCTGTTATTGTGGTCGGAGAAGTTGTACACCAGCGCTCCCGCTTGAAATGGTCAGAGCAGCTTCCGTTGTTCGGCAAGCGCATTCTGGTAACCCGTTCCCGGAAGCAGGAAAGTCTGCTTGTGAAGCGGATTGAAGAGCTGGGCGGAGAGCCGTATGAATTTCCGGTCATTGAGACGGTCATGCCTT
Organism: Paenibacillus sp. F411; assembly: GCF_017582705.1. Taxonomy (NCBI): domain Bacteria; kingdom Bacillati; phylum Bacillota; class Bacilli; order Caryophanales; family Paenibacillaceae; genus Paenibacillus; species Paenibacillus sp. F411. The sequence continues at coordinate 32,146 of NZ_JAGFIP010000006.1, read as the reverse complement.
CACCCGGCAAGCTCCAGGAAATCAGTCGCGCTTTGGAGCAGCTTCAGACGTATGCTTGGGTGTTTTTCACAAGCGTGAATGGAGTAGAGTATTTCTTCCGCCATCTTAATGCTTCCGGGCAAGATATCAGGTCTCTCGCGGGAGCACGGATTGCCGCAGTCGGCCCGGCAACGGGAGCCGCGCTTCGCGAGCGGGGCATTGCTGCAGAGGTGCTGGAAAGCCGCTTCCAGGCTGAGGGACTGATTGACGCCTTTGCCGGGGAATTGCAGCCTGGACAGGCGGTGCTGCTCCCCCGGGGTGATCTGGCCCGAGACTGGCTTCCCGGCCAATTGCGAGACATGGGGCTCCAGGTGACGGATCTTCCGATTTATGAGACAGTCATGCCCGAAGAGGAAGATGAGGAGCTGCTGCGGCTGCTGCAGGAAGGCGGCATTCATGCGGTGACCTTCACCAGCTCATCCACAGTGACTCATCTGCTGGCGATGCTGGAGCGCATGGGTGTCCAAAGCCCGGTTCAGCTGTTAGAGGGCGCAGCTGCCGCCTGTATTGGACCGATTACGGCCGATACGGCTCAGCAAGCGGGACTGAAAGGATTAATTCTCGCTAAGGAAGCGACCATCGAGAGCCTGGTAGAGGCACTCTGTGAGTGGAATAAAGATGAACCGAGACGATTTCGGGATTAACATACAGCTATGGAGGGATTGGACATGAGTTTTCCGATAGTAAGGCATCGCCGTTTGCGCCGGACTGCTGCGATTCGCAGTATGGTCCGCGAGAACGTACTTCATGTGGAGGATTTGATCCAGCCGATATTCGTTGCACACGGCAGCGGAATTAAGAATGAAATATCTTCCATGCCGGGCGTGTATCACTTTTCTCTGGACACCTTGAAGCCAGAGGTGGATGAGATTGCGGCGCTGGGAATCCCGGCGGTGTTGCTGTTCGGCATTCCGGAGAGCAAGGACGAGGTGGGCAGCTCCGGCTTTGACGAGCAGGGCATTGTCCAGGAGGCGACTCGTCTGATCAAGTCGTGGTATCCGGATCTGATGGTCATTACCGACACCTGTCTGTGTGAGTTTACGGATCACGGTCACTGCGGCATGGTGCACACCTATGAACGTGAAGGACAGCTGTGCGGAGATGTCATGAATGATGAATCGCTGGAGCTGCTTGCGCGAACGGCCGTCTCCCAGGCGAAGGCAGGGGCGGACATTATTGCTCCATCCAATATGATGGACGGCTTTGTTCAGGCCATCCGATCGGCACTGGATGAAGAGGGCTTTGAGCATATTCCAATCATGTCGTATTCGGTCAAGTATGCCTCTGCGTTTTACGGCCCGTTCCGGGAGGCGGCGGATTCAGCTCCGCAGTTTGGCGATCGAAAGACGTATCAGATGGATCCGGCTAATAGCCGTGAAGCACTGCGGGAAGCAGAGACCGATGTGCTTGAAGGTGCAGATATGCTGATGGTGAAGCCGGGCCTCGCCTATCTGGACATCGTTCGCCAGCTTCGGGATCAATTCGACCTGCCGCTGGTGGTGTACAATGTGAGCGGAGAATATTCCATGGTCAAGGCAGCCTCGATGCAGGGCTGGATTGATGAGAAGGCGATCGTTATGGAAAAGCTGACCGGCATGAAGCGCGCGGGTGCGGATATGATCATTACGTATTTTTCCAAGCAGGCGGCAGGCTGGCTCCGTCAGCGTTAAGAGGCTTGGCATGAATGGCACAAATCGTCTTCAGACAGTTAGGAGTGAATTGAAATGAATCAACACCAACGCAAGGAAGAAGCATCGCGTAATGCTTTTGAGGAAGCGAAGCAATACATCCCAGGTGGTGTGAACAGTCCGGTCCGGGCTTTTAAATCAGTAGGCTTGACGCCCATCTATATGGATCGCGGCGAAGGCAGCCGGGTGTATGACATTGATGGCAACTCTTTTATTGATTATGTAGGCTCATGGGGTCCGCTCATTATGGGGCACGCGCATCCTGCCGTTGTCGATGTCCTGCGGGATACGGCAGTAAAAGGCACGAGCTTTGGTGCGCCGACGCTTCTGGAAACCGAGATGGCGAAGCTCGTCTGTGAGCGGGTGCCGTCGATTGAGGTAGTTCGAATGGTCAATTCCGGGACGGAAGCGACCATGAGCGCAATTCGCTTGGCGAGAGGCTATACCGGACGTACCAAAATTATCAAATTCGAAGGCTCCTACCATGGTCATGCCGACAGTCTTCTGATCAAGGCCGGCTCTGGCATTGCAACCCTGGGGCTGCCGGACAGTCCGGGCGTTCCGGAATCGGTAGCTACGAACACGATCGCCGTCCCTTACAACGATCTGGAGTCTATCGAGCTGGCGTTTGAGCGGTTTGGAGAAGAAATTGCCGCTATTATTGTGGAGCCGGTGGCGGGCAACATGGGTGTCGTTCCGCCGGCGGAAGGCTTTCTGGAAGGCTTGAGAAGGGTGACCTCCCAGTACGGCAGCCTGCTCATATTCGATGAAGTGATGACCGGCTTCCGGGTAGACCTTCACTGTGCGCAGGGGCGTTACGGAGTCACACCGGACCTGACCTGCCTTGGCAAGGTCATTGGCGGTGGACTGCCTGTAGGCGCGTACGGCGGCCGCAGAGAGATTATGGAGCAGATCGCACCGGCGGGGCCGATCTATCAGGCCGGGACGTTGAGCGGCAATCCGCTGGCTATGGCAGCCGGGTATACGACACTGTCGCTGCTTACCCCTGAAGTATATGCCCAGCTTGAAGAGCGGGGAGCACGTCTGCAAGCTGGCTTCGAGCGCAATAGCCGGGAGCTTGGCATTCCATTGACGATTAACCGGGTAGGTTCGATGGTATGTCCGTTCTTTACGGAGAAGGAGGTCGTAAATTTCGACACCGCGAAGACAAGCGACTTGTCGAGATTCACCTCATACTTTGCCGGTATGGTGCATGAGGGCATCAGTGTACCTCCTTCCCAGTTTGAAGGCATGTTCATTTCGGCTGCGCACAGCGTGGAGGATATTGACGCTACTATTGAAGCCAACTACCGCGCGCTGCAAAGCCTGTGAGCCTCTACCAAGGCGCCTGGCTGCGCCGGGGCGAATGGCTGGAGCTGACACCTGGCAAGGTGCTAACGGCTGCAAGTGACCGTGAATCGGCAACGGAGGCTTGGCTCAAGGAGCAGCTCGGGATGCCTGAGAAGCTGATACGCCGCCTGAGAAGTGAGGGTGCGCTTCAGTGGCGCGGAGACCGTCTCCGTCTGCAGCTGTTTCCTGCCGTTGCGGCCGGGATTGAGCCGCGGTGCGCAGAGCTCGACATTTTGTATGAGGATGATTTCTGCCTGGTGGTCAACAAGCCGGCCGGGATGGCAGTCCATCCGGACTCCTCGAGCTCGGAGCTGACCTTGAATCACGCGGTAGCCTGGCATTTTCATACCCATGGCACCAAGGCCGCTGTCCGTCATGTCCATCGACTGGATAAGGATACCACGGGGCCGGTGCTGTACGGCAAGAATGAATTTGCTCTCCTGAAGCTGGATGAGGCGATGCGGAACAAAGAAATCGTACGCAGATATGCTGCACTGGTGCAGGGAGTCGTGTCTCACAAGCTGAAGGTTATTGATCTGCCTATCGGCAAAGACCGGCATCATCCCAAGCGGCGCAGAGTATCACTGACCGGACAGCATGCCGTGACGCGAATCCTCTCGGTAGAGCCGTATCGGCAAGCAAGCCTCCTGTTCTTGAGTCTGGAGACGGGGCGGACCCACCAGCTTCGGGTGCATCTCAGCCATATGGGACATCCTATTTTGGGCGATCCGCTGTATGGTGCCTCGTTTGGCAGCTTCCAGCGTCAGGCGCTTCATGGAGCGGAGCTTTCCTTCAGGCATCCGTTAACCGGAGAAGAGCTGCTTCTGGAGGCACCCTGGCCGCAGGATTTAATGGAGCTGAAGGAGCTTGTTCAGCAGGAGAGATGAATGATGGTTTGAGACCGCTGCGGCGGTCTTTTTTTATGTTCTGGCTTCCATCTCGCTCAAAACAGGCATGCCCGCCCGTTCACGGCATATAGATTAAGGGAGTGACCATAACGGGCTCATGCCGCGGAATTGCCGCGGATAGTATACGCCAAAAAGGAGGACATTCCCGTGTTCGACCAGTCCTACGGATTGCGGTTTGATATTTACGAGCGCATCATTTTAGCGGAAGATCTGCCGGGAATTGAAGAGCTGGAGGAGGCTGAGCTGATTCCTCATATCCAGGTGATTCACCAGGGAGAGCAAGCTGCCCTGCGGGGTCATCTGCTGTTAGCCGGACTGTACAAGGGGGACACCCCGGAGCAGGAAACCGAGCCGCTGGAGCATTGGATTCCCGTTGAGATCACGGTTCCGATGAATCGGGTTTCCTCGCTGGAGGACATTGCCGTCGAGATTGAGAATTTTGATGTTGATGTGCTGTCCAAGCGAGGGTTAAACATTACCGGTGTGTTGTCCTTAAAAGGAATCCAAGGCGGGGTGCAGGGCTACGGCAGCGACCAAGCCTGGCAGGATGAAGAAATTTCGGTCGTACATGCTCCTGCAGATTCGCAACAGCAGGAGGAAGAAGCACGCCGTGAAGCCTCACAGGAGGTGTATACGGCCAATTCTTTTGAGGCAGTGAACGAGCCTGCAGCAGCGGAGCCTGAGCTTGAGGTTGTCCCGAGAGGGGCGGCAGAGACCACAAACGAATCAAAGGCGGACTCCACTCCCCTGACGGCAGAGAGCACTCAGGCTGACGCTGCAGCGCCGGTGCCGAGTGTATGGAGCTTTGAGCGTCAGCAATCCGGCTGGCCGGAGGAGCTTCAGGACGAGGAACGGCAGGATGAGAAAGAAACTGCCGAGCCGGAGCAGGCTGCGGAGACTGTAGAACATACTCCAGATACCTTGGAAACCGAGGCTGAACAGCCGGAAACGATCGCGCTGGAGGGAGGCATTCAGGAAAGCGCAGAGCTGCAGGAGGAAGAAGTGCCCGCGAAGCCGGAGCTTAAGGTGGCCTTCAGCAGCAAAAACAGTACGGTTAGCAGCGCTGGCAGTGCAGGCTTCTCCTCATTGCTGCATCCCGGCCGTCTGACTTCGGAAGGAGAAGCGGCTTCCATTCCTGCAGAAGAGCCAGCAGCGAATGAGCCTGAGCGGCAAGCAGGAGAGGACGTGCAATGGAAGTCCTTGTTCCTGGGAGCACGGCAGGAAGAAACGCCGTTCCGAAAGGTTCGCTTATGCATTGTGCAGAGGGAAGAGACGCTGGAGGGCATTGCAGAGCGCTACCAGCTGAGTCCGCGCGAGCTGCTGCTATATAACCGCTTGTCGGAGCAGAGTGTCGAAGAGGGGCAAATTTTGTACATCCCATAGCTGGCCTGAACCGTTGATGGAATGCTTATGCGGCAGTTGCTTATTAAAAGCTGTTTCCCTGGGGATTTTTATGCCTGGTGGGGAACAGCTTTTTGCTGTGTTAGGACGGTTTAATTCGGTGCTGCTTCGTCATAAAGCGGCCCTGCCGTTTTCTCACAGCGGCGGTACCTGCAAAGATTGACGGTCATGCCTTAAAAAGGTTATAGTATCTATAGCCAAATTCAAAAAGCAGTAACCCCATACCATCATCAACGAGGAGCGGGAAGAGTAGGATGTGTGGCCTAAAGAGAGCGGAGTTGCAGCGCTGAGAGATTCCGCAGGAACCAGCATTCCCAAAGTCGCCCGTGAGTTGCTTGCTTGAGCTGTGACACACACCGATGTGAGGACCCAGTTAGAGCAGGCCGGCTGCAGCCGTTATCTGTGCAGAGTGTCGCAGTGTGATCAGGATTGCCGTGAGCGTAGAAGTGCTCCTGGTGGATTGCGAAACAAAGGTGGTACCGCGAGAGAACCAAAGTCTTTCGTCCTTTGAGGACGAGGGGCTTTTTTTGTTGTTCCGGACTGCGCGGCCCTCCCGCAGCGGTACGGCTAAAACCCTATAGTATGGAAATGCTGACTAAGTAACGGAGGTAAATGAATATGGAATCCAAAGAAACGACAGGCTCGGCTCAGATGCCGACCACCTATGATCCCAAAGCTGCAGAACAGAAATGGTACAGCTACTGGAAGGACGGAGGCTTTTTTAACGCCGGGAAGCGACCGGAGGCAGAGCCTTTTACGATCGTCATTCCGCCGCCGAATGTGACCGGTATGCTGCACATCGGCCATACTCTGGATTTTACCCTTCAGGACATCATTATCCGGGTCAAGCGCATGCAGGGCTATGATGCCTTATGGCTACCGGGCTCGGACCATGCCGGCATTGCTACACAGACCAAGGTCGAGCAGAAGCTGCGCGAGCAGGGTGTGACCCGTTATGATCTGGGGCGCGAGAAGTTTCTGGAGAAGGTGTGGGAGTGGAAAGAGCAATACGCGAATACCATCCGCGAGCAGTGGGCGAAGATGGGGCTTTCCCTGGATTATTCCCGCGAGCGCTTCACACTGGATGAGGGACTGTCCCGTGCAGTACGGGAAGTGTTCGTGAACTTGTACAACAAGGGTCTCATTTATCGCGGTAAGCGAATTATTAACTGGGACCCGGCAGCGCGGACAGCCCTGTCTGATATTGAGGTGGAATATAAAGAGGTACAGGGCCATCTGTATCATCTGAAATATCCGTTAAAGGATGGCAGCGGGTTTATTACGGTCGCGACGACCCGTCCGGAAACGATGCTGGGAGATACAGCGGTAGCGGTGCATCCGGAAGATGAGCGTTATCAGGATATGATCGGCAAAATGCTGGTGCTTCCGGTTGTAGGCCGGGAAATTCCGGTCATCGCAGACGAGTATGTAGAGAAGGACTTCGGTAGCGGTGCGGTGAAGATCACCCCTTCCCATGACCCGAACGATTTTGAGATGGGCCTGCGCCACGATCTTCCGCAGATCACGGTGATGGATGAGTCCGGCACCATGAATGGCTTCGCCGGCAAATATGAAGGGCTTGACCGCAGCGAATGCCGCAAGCAGATTGTCAGCGATCTGCAGGAAGCCGGCGTCCTGGTCCGCATCGAGGACCATGTTCATCAGGTCGGGCACAGTGAGCGCAGCGGCGCGGTCGTTGAGCCGTATTTGTCGACACAGTGGTTTGTCAAAATGAAGCCGCTCGCCGATGCCGCCATCGAGGCGCAAAAATCCGGAGACGGTGTAAACTTCGTGCCGGAGCGCTTTGAGAAAACCTATCTTCACTGGATCGAGAATGTGCGGGACTGGTGCATTTCCCGGCAGCTGTGGTGGGGACACCGGATTCCAGCCTGGTACTGTGAGCAGTGCGGCGAAGTGCATGTATCGCATGACGAGCTGGACGTGTGCAGCGCGTGCGGAAGTCATCAGCTGAAGCAGGATGAGGACGTTCTGGACACTTGGTTCAGCTCCGCGCTCTGGCCGTTCTCGACACTGGGCTGGCCGGAGGACAGTGAGGACTTCAAGCGTTACTACCCAACGAATGTTCTCGTGACCGGCTATGACATTATTTATTTCTGGGTAGCCCGGATGATCTTCACTGCGCTGGAGTTTACCGGCGAGAAGCCGTTTAAGGATGTGCTGATGCACGGACTGGTGCGGGATGCGGACGGCAAGAAAATGTCCAAGTCGCTTGGCAACGGCGTGGATCCGCTGGAAGTCATCGAGAAGTATGGCACAGATGCCATGCGCTATATGATCTCTACAGGAATTACGCCGGGACAGGATCTGCGCTTCCGCTGGGAGAAGGTAGAGCAGGCGCGGAACTTCGCCAACAAGATCTGGAACGCCTCCCGCTTTGCCTTGATGAATCTGGAGGGCGTACAATACAGCGATATCGACATCAGCGGGGATCTGGGTACAGCCGACCGCTGGATTCTGCATCGCCTGAACGAAACTTCACGCGACATTACGCGTCTAATAGACAGCTACGAGTTCGGCGAAACAGGCCGATTGCTCTATAACTTCATCTGGGATGATCTGTGTGACTGGTATATTGAGTTTGCGAAGCTGACACTGTACGGCGAGGATGAGGCTGCCAAAAAGAACACCCAGTCCGTGCTCGTCTATGTCCTGGATCGCACGATGCGTTTGATTCACCCGTTCATGCCGTTTATTTCCGAGGAAATCTGGCAGCATCTTCCTCATGACGGGGATACCGTTATGCTGGCAGAATGGCCGACCTATGATGCCGCTCTGGAGAACCCGGAGGCTGTTGCTGAAATGGATATGCTTATGGACGTGATCCGTGCAGTCCGGAACATCCGGGCCGAGGTGAACGTACCGATGAGCAAGAAAATCGAGCTGCTCCTTCAAGCTTCGGACGCCAAAGGCTTAAGCATTGTTCAGCGCAACGAAGTGTACATCCGCCGCTTCTGCAACACTTCCCAATACGAAGCGGGTCTGAGCCTGTCCACGCCGGATAAAGCGATGACTGCAATTGTAACAGGGGCGGAGCTGTACCTTCCGCTTGCCGGCCTGATCGATATCGATCAGGAGATTGCCCGCCTGGAGAAGGAGCTGCAGCATCTCAATAGCGAGGTATCCCGGGTAGACAAGAAGCTGGGTAATGAGGGATTTGTGGCCAAAGCGCCGGCGAAGGTGATCGAGGAAGAGAAGGCCAAGCAGGCTGATTACAGCGACAAGCGGGATAAAGTGATTGCCCGTATCGCGGAGCTGAGAGGCTGATATGGGACAAACCGGATCCGTAGGTGAAGATATGATGAATAAGGTCCCGGCAGCCCCCTTTGAGACGTATACAGAAGCGGTGAACTGGATTAACGGCTTGATCCCATTCGGGATCAGGCCCGGTCTGGAGCGGATTGAGCTGCTGCTTGAGCGCCTGGGTCATCCTGAACGCCGACTGAAGTTTGTTCATGTGGCGGGCACGAACGGTAAAGGCTCCACCTGTGCGTTCTTGACACGCGTGCTGCTGCAGGGCGGATATTCCGTCGGGACCTTTACCTCGCCCTACATTACGAAGTTCACGAATCGCTTTCAGATTGACGGTGAGGATATTGAGGAAGAGGTATTGCTGAAGCTTGCAAACCAGCTGTATCCGCTTGTACAGGAGATTGCAGACAGTGAGCTTGGCTCTCCGACCATGTTTGAGGTGTCCACAGCGCTGGCGATCCTGTTCTATTCCCGGGAACGGGTACCGGATGTGGTCGTGTGGGAGACAGGGCTTGGCGGCAGAATGGATGTGACGAACGTCGTTCACCCTGTCGTATCGGTGATTACGAACATAGGAATGGATCATACCGATATTCTTGGGGAGACCATTCAGGAGATTGCTGTGGAAAAAGCCGGTATTATCAAGCCGGGGGTACCTGTGGTCACGGCGGTTTCCCAGCCGGAGGCTCTGGAGGTTATCCGCCAGACGGCAGCCTCCAAGCGCGCAACACTGTATGCAGCAGGAGAGCAGTTCAGCTACGAGCGGTTGTCCGGGGACGAAAACAGCCAGAAGCTTCGCTTCTCGGGGCCTTTCCGGGAGCTGGAGCTGGAGATTGGCATGCAGGGCGAGCATCAATGCCAGAATGCGGCCTGTGCCATGATGGCGATAGACATTCTCCGCCATTACATGGCGTTTGTCATTGAGCCTGATGACTTGCAGAAGGGCTTTACAAGCACTCGCTGGGCTGGACGCCTTGAACAGGTGAGTCAAATGCCACGACTGATTCTCGACGGAGCTCATAATCCGGAAGGAGCCGAATCGCTCGCGAAGAGCCTTCCTGGAACCTACCGCTACCGAAAGCTGAACCTGATGATGGGAATGCTCTCAAATAAGCATCATGAAGACTATTTGAAGCATATACTTCCTATAGTGGATACATTGATCATCACTGAACCGGATTTCCGGAGAAAAATGGACGCCAACGCCTTGGCAGACGTTGCTGAACGGATCAGGGAGTCATACGCTAAACCATCCCTTCAAATCATCATAGAACCAGACTGGAGAAAAGCGCTTGAAGCATTGAAGTCACGGACGGAAGCGGAGGATCTCGGGGTCGTGTCAGGCACGTTGTACCTGATTGCCGACGTGCGTTCAGACCTCCTTGGCCTTTCCGATGCTGAAAAAGGTTGGTGAAAATTGTTGAATACTTCGGAACATGTTCATTTTATAGGAATTGGCGGTTATGGCATGAGTGCCATTGCAAGAGTGATGCTGGAGATGGGATACAAGGTTACGGGCTCGGATGTAGCCTCCCAGGAGCTGACTGAAAAGCTGGCAGCCAAAGGCGCCCAAATATATATCGGCCATACGGCCGAGCAGATTCAAGGAGCGGACCTGGTCGTTTATTCGACTGCGCTTTCTCGCGATAATGTGGAGCGGGTAGCGGCAGAGGAGCAGAACATTCCCGTGCTGCACCGTGCCCAAATGCTGGCGAGACTGCTGAATGAGCGCAAGGGCATTGCGGTAGCAGGGGCGCACGGCAAGACGACGACCTCATCCATGATCTCAACGGTGCTGGAGGATTGCGGCGTAGACCCGACCTTTATTATCGGCGGAGAGATTATGAATGTCGGTACGAATGCGAAGGCCGGACAGGGGGAGTATGTCGTAGCTGAAGCAGATGAAAGCGACGGCTCGTTCCTGCAGTACTACCCGTGGCTCGGGGTAGTGCTTAACATTGAGGCTGATCATCTTGAGAATTATGACGGAGATTTTAACCAGCTCAAGGCGGCTTATGTGCAATTTTTGAGCCAGATCCGTGAGGACGGAACAGCCGTTGTGTGTGCGGATGACGAGAATATCAGAGCTATTTTGCCGGAGCTGAAATACCAGGCTACCACATATGGAATTCACCATGATGCTGAATACTCAGCGCGGGATCTTGTGCTCGGAGACCGGCAGGTTAGCTTTACGATGCTGCATGGTGAAGAGGTCATGGGTACCATCCGGCTCTCGGTTCCCGGCAAGCATAATGTATACAACGCCATGGCTACCGTTATTACCTGCATGAAGGCAGGCGTCCCGTTCGAAGAGATTGCCCAGTCTATCATCAAATTTAACGGAGCCAAAAGGCGCTTCCAGGTGCTTGGTGAAATCAATGATATTCTGGTCATTGACGATTATGCGCATCATCCGACCGAGATTGAAGCGACCATCAGCGCCGCAAAGGCAACCGGAAAAAGAATTGTAGCCGTATTTCAGCCGCAGCGCTACTCGCGGACCTTCTTCCTGCTGGACGCGTTTAGCCGCGCTTTCGGCGATGCCGATGAGGTCATTATTACCGACATTTACGCACCGGCCGGCGAGAAGCAAATCGAAGGCATTACCTCAGCGAAGCTCGCGGAGCTGATCGTACAGAACAGCAATGCAGGAGCAAGATACCTTTCGACGAAGGATGAGGTGCTGGAGGATCTGAAGGGACGCGTGGCTCCCGGAGATCTGGTACTTACGATGGGTGCAGGTGACATTTGGAAGGTTGGAGCTGCTCTGGCAGAAGTGCTGAAGAGTAAATAAGGTGAATACCAGGGTCATGTTATGAAGGAGGCTTTCCTTCAGGGCATGGCTCTTTTTTTCATTTACATCTGGCACGGCAGCGGGACATAACGAGATGGACATCCTCATAAATATGGGTAGTACGAGAGGTGACAACCAAGGAGGGGAGTCCATGAGCAAATCCCGAATGACGATTCGTCTGGATCAAGAGCCGCCGCGGGGGACGATAGAAGAGCGAAGTGTGCGGCTATCCGGAGTTCCGAAGACAGAGGATCACAATATTGAAGTGGATCTTGGCAGCTATTATCGCCCGCGCGCGCCGAAAGCTTCACTATGGAAGCTGATCGGCTCCATCACAGCCGCTGTGCTGACCGGTCTGCTGTTCGGCTTTGCGGTCTTGAATTCATTTGGCGGGGAGCCTCGTGCATCTGAACATACTAAGCCTGTCGATTCCGTACCTGTACCGGAAGCGGCCCAGTCACAGCAGCATGATGCAGCGGGAGTGCAGCCTGGAAGCGAGGCCGTCCTTGTTCCTGATAAAACCTACTATTTGCTTCAATACGGCATGTTCAGCTCGGAGGAAGGGGCCAAGCAAGCAGAGAAGGAGCTGCTGCAGTCTGGGCTGGCCGCCTACGGGGACATGGATGGGGCTTACCGTGTCTATGCGGGAATATCTCCCGACCGGGAGGGAGCGAAGCTGCTCAGCAGTCAGCTGAAGCATAGCGGAATCGAGCTCTATGTAAAAGAGGTGGTGTCTGCGGGACCACAGACGACGGTTCTGGCTGTCTCTGGATTGCCATGGAGCCTGTTCATAGAAACGGGCGGAGGGCTGGCTTCAGAGCTCAGCGCGTTTTCTGCCCTTATGCTGGGGCGGGAGACCGGGACTGCTGCCGATGCAGAAACGATGAACCGTATAACCGGGCTGCATTTACAATGGACGGAGGCGCTGGAGCTGCTTCAGGGTATGAGTCCCGAGGCGGAGTCTCAGCTAAAGGGGATGGCGCAGCAGATGAACAGCGCGGTTACGGCACTCGCAGAATATAACAAAAACCAGGCCAAGGGGCATTTGTGGGAAATCCAATCAGGCATGATGAACTATATCATGGGTCAAAAAAAGCTCATTTCACTGCTATAGCCCTTATTTCCCGGGTCAGAAATACCTCACAGCAGGGGCAACTATTTCCAGTTGTCCCTGCTGTTTTTGTATTTGTATTGCTAACTGTTACACCGTATAATAATGTAGGTGTCAAAAAATGGCGAGGGACGATGAGAGATGAAGAAAAACGCAGGAGTGCTGATTTTGTTCATACTGCTGGGGTGGCTGACAGGAACCTGGCTTGCCAAAGCGCTGATGTCCGTCAAGGCCCTTTCTTTTTTAACAACCTCGACCTATATCGGCTGGAGGCCGGAGGCACAATTGGATATTATCAATTATAATATAAACATTGAAATCAAGCTTAGCCTGCTCGGACTGATCGGTATTATTACAGCGGTCTGGCTGTATCGCAGGCTCTAGACAAGGAGAACAGCCCGTGACGGACAACAGATCTCGGCGGCAGATTGTGCTTGCCTCAACCTCTCCTCGAAGACAGGAGCTGATTCAAATGCTTGGTCTTCCGGTTGAAGTTATGCCTAGCGGCGCTGACGAAGACACGCCTGCAGGATGGAAGCCTGAGCAGGTTGTGGAGAGTCTGGCTCTCCGCAAGGCTGAGGCTGTGTTAGAGCGCTGTAGACTTGCTGCACCGGCAGCTGTTATTGTCGGGAGTGATACGGTAGTCGTGCTGGATGGGGAGATTCTGGGCAAGCCCCGGAACCCGGAGGAGGCTGTTTCAATGCTCTCCCGGCTTCAGGGAAGAAGACATGCCGTATATACTGGCATTGCCTGCGTGGATCTATCCACAGGGACAAGCCTGCTCCGGCATCGCGTCACAACTGTAGCGATGAAGCCGCTTCTGGAGACTCAGATTGAGAGCTATGTAAGAACCGGCGAGCCGATGGACAAGGCAGGGGCATATGGCATTCAAGGATTGGGTGCTGTTCTGGTGGAGAGCATCGAGGGCGATTACTTCAATGTCGTGGGCCTCTCGATCTCTATGCTGTCCGATATGCTGCTGGAGCTGGGGATTTCCGTGCTCAACGGATGCTTGCAGAGCAGCAGCCAGGGCGGCAGGAACATGACGCGTTGAACTTATAGAAAGTAGGGGAAGGCATGGAGTCGCACGCATTTATGCTGCGCGATATCCCCCATGATGAACGACCTAGAGAGCGCATGATGGCTTATGGGGCAAGCGCTTTGAGTCATGCTGAGCTGCTCGCGATACTGCTGCGGACCGGAACCCGCCAGGAATCGGCGGTGCACGTAGCCCAGCGGATATTGCAACAGGCAGGCAGCATTCGGGAGCTGTCAGATTTAAGCATTACCGAATTGACGCAGATTAAAGGGATCGGGCCAGCCAAGGCGGTTCAGCTAAAGGCCGGGATTGAGCTGGGACGAAGAATGTCCGGTTTTAAGCGAGGCGAGCCGGTCATTATCCGGAGTCCGCGCGATGCTGCAGATCTGCTTAGCGAGGAGCTGCGCTCTCTGCATAAAGAACACTTTGTTTGTCTTTTTTTAAATACCAAGAATCATGTGATTGCTCAGGAGACGCTGTCCATTGGCAGCTTGAACGCAGCGGTCGTGCATCCCAGGGAGGTCTTCCGGGCTGCCATCAAGAGCAGCTGCGCTTCGCTCGTCTGTGCGCACAATCATCCTAGCGGGGATCCTACACCAAGCCCGGAGGATATTGCGCTTACAACACGCCTGGTCGAGGCGGGGAGCATTATCGGGATTGACGTACTGGATCACATCATTATTGGAGATGGAAGCTTTGTCAGTTTGAAGGAACGCGGTTTGATGTAATATAATAGTCCAGATTGAGGAAGAAAGGGAGTTTACAGCATGTTTGGTGGATTCACGAAGGATTTAGGAATTGATTTGGGGACAGCGAATACACTCGTTTATGTCCGTGGTAAAGGTATTGTCGTTCGGGAGCCCTCGGTGGTTGCCCTGCGTACAGATACGAAGAGCATTGAGGCGGTCGGTGAATCTGCCAAGAAAATGATTGGACGCACCCCCGGCAACATCCGGGCAATCCGGCCAATGAAGGACGGCGTCATCGCCGATTTTGACACTACGGCGACGATGATTAAATATTTCATCCGTCAGGCGCAGAAGCAGCGCTCGTTCTTTCAGCGTCATCCGAATGTCATGGTGTGTGTGCCTTCCGGTATTACAGCGGTAGAACAGCGCGCTGTAGAGGACGCAACGAAGCAAGCCGGTGCACGTGAAGCCTACACGATTGAGGAGCCGTTCGCAGCGGCAATCGGAGCGGATCTACCGGTATGGGAGCCGACGGGCAGCATGGTAGTAGATATCGGCGGAGGAACGACAGAGGTAGCTGTTATTTCGTTGGGCGGAATCGTAACGAGCCGCTCGGTTCGCGTTGCCGGCGATGAAATGGATGAATCCATCATCTCTTATATCAAACGCCAGTATAATTTAATGATCGGAGAGCGGACGGCAGAACAGCTGAAGATGGAAGTAGGCTCCGCCATGCCGCTGGAATCCGTAGAAACCATGGAAATTCGCGGCCGGGATCTCGTGACCGGACTGCCGAAGACGATCTCGATTACGTCCGATGAGATCAGTGAAGCGCTGGCAGATACGATCAATGCCATCGTTGAAGCTGTAAAGGTTACGCTGGAGAAATGTCCGCCGGAGCTCGCAGCAGATATTATGGACCGCGGCATTGTGCTCACCGGTGGCGGTGCGCTGCTCCGTAACCTGGATAAGCTGCTTGCAGAAGAAACCGGAATGCCGGTCATTGTGGCCGAGAATCCGCTGGATTGCGTAGCTATTGGCACAGGCAAAGCGCTTGACAATATTCATCTGTTCAAATCCCGCAGCAGCTCAGCCAGCCGTTCCAAGCGGTAGTCTGGAGAGCAGACCCTGATTGAACAAAGGATTCGGGAATATAACAGTAACGTTAGAAGGTGTTAGAAACTGTTTAAGCTGCTAGGCAACAAACGACTGTTTATTATGCTGATCGGACTTGTCACGTTTATAGCACTCATGGGCTTTACACTGGGACCTCGTGTGGGACTGACCTGGCCCGAAAAGTTCATGAGAGACACCGTTGGATTTGTGCAAGGCGTATTTTATAAGCCCGCTTCTTATATAGCGGGCTTCTTTGAAGATGTTAGGAATATGAAAGAAGTCTACAGCGAGAATGAGCGCCTGAAGATGGCCGTGGCCCAGTATGCCCGTGAAAGTGCGGAGTATCACCGGATTAAAGCCGAGAATGAAGACTACATGAACATGCTCAAGTTCACAGAGGCCCAGAAGAACAAATACGATTATGATTACCGGCCGGCCAATGTGCTCAGCGTGAATCAGGATCCCAATAATCATACGCTCGTCATTGACCTGGGAGAAAAGGATGGCGTAAGGCAGAACATGACGGTCATCTCGGTAGAAGGGATGGTCGGTGTGATCAGCCAGGTCGGCAACTTCACCTCGACCGTGAAGCTGCTTACCACCCTGGACCCGCAGGATGCCAAGCGGCAGCAGATCGCGGCCACGGTCTCGAATAAGGACACCTTTGGCATCATTGAGAGCTATGACAAGAAAACCAGGATGCTGAAAATGACGCGCATTCCGGAAGACGATCCGGTTGCTCCTCAGGATCTCATTGTATCCTCTGGTAACGGAGGCGTTATTCCTCGCGGCATGATTATCGGTAAAGTGGTAGAGGTAGAGACCGGGGAATTTGGCCTGACCCGAACCGCCACCATTGAACCCGCGGCAAACTTCCAGGATTGGAAGACACTCCTGGTTGTATTTACGCCGGAGGAGCCTCAGGAATGAAGCGTTATCAAGTGCTGATCCTGCTGCTGTTTCTGCTGTTTATATTTCAGGGAACCATTGGATTTTGGCTGACACCGCCTGCACTGCAGGGAATCATTTCTCCAAATCTCGTGTTTGTTGCTATTTTATTCGCGACAATTTATCATCACCGCCATACCGGGCTTGTGCTGGGACTTATTTTCGGAATTGTACATGACATTATCTATTACGGCGAAATGATCGGTACCTACTCCTTTGGGATGGGGGTCTCGGCATATATCATCGGAATGATATTTAACAAGCCGCGATCTCCTCTGCCGGTCATGCTGACCGCTGTCATCCTGGGGAGCCTGCTGCTGGACAGTATGCTGTTCGGCATCTACAAGCTGTTCCGGATTAATCCGGATTCGTACAATTGGGCTTTGCTGCATCAAATGCTGCCCGATCTTCTGATTCATTTCGCGTTTGCCCTGCTCATTTATGTGCCTGTCCGCAAACAGCTCGATCTGGTTGCGAAGGCGCCACGGCGAAGCAAGGCTTCTTGAATCTAATTTCGACATTTTGGTGAGAGGCCGGCAGGAACTACAGGCTGTGACCGCGAAATGTATGTAGATGGGAGGGACAGGCTTATGGCTGTAAAATCCAATCACGTTACGATTAAGGGCATCAAAGATGGCCTGGTTTTCCTGCTTGATGATCAATGTGATTTTGAAGAGCTGCTCAGCGAGCTTCGTTACAAGCTGGAGCATAGCCATCAGAATATACTGACCGGGCCGATTATTCACGTGGATGTGAAGCTGGGCTCCCGGAGAATTAATGATGATGAGAAGCAGAGTATTCTAGATATTTTGAAGCAGAAGGGGAATCTGCTGATCCGTTCCGTGGAATCTCCTCCGGTCAGCCCGGAGAGTGAGCCTGAGAAGGGACCGTCAGTGAAAGCAGGCATGGTGCGTTCCGGACAGGTGCTGCATCATCGCGGGGACCTGCTCTTCCTGGGCGATGTGAATCCCGGCGGTACCATCGTGGCCACCGGAGATATTTACATTGTAGGGGCGCTGAGGGGAACGGCGCACGCTGGTTCTGAAGGGAATCAGGACGCGATTATTGCTGCATCCTACCTGGCTCCAACGCAGCTTCGAATCTCGGAGAAGATTAGCAGGCCGCCGGACGAATGGGAAACCCGGGAGACGGTGATGGAGTTTGCCTATCTGCAGGATGATGTCATGAAGATTGACAAGATTAGCAACATTGCTCGTTTGGGCCGGGATTTTAATGTGTTTAAAGGAGTGTAGAACATGGGAGAGGCAATTGTCGTCACATCAGGCAAAGGCGGAGTCGGCAAAACGACGACCTCGGCCAACATCGGAACGGCCCTGGCACTGCTGGGCAAGAAGGTATGCCTGGTAGATACCGATATCGGCCTGCGAAATCTGGATGTCGTTATGGGTCTGGAGAACCGGATCATATATGATCTTTGCGACGTTGCGGAAGGACGATGCCGCCTTAATCAAGCGCTAATCAAGGATAAGCGCTTTGACGAGCTGTATATGCTGCCTGCCGCCCAGACTAAGGACAAGAACGCCGTTTCACCGGAACAGGTGAGGGATATTGTTCTGGAACTGAAGAAGGAATACGAATACGTTATTATCGACTGTCCGGCAGGTATTGAGCAGGGCTTCAAGAACGCGATTGCAGGTGCGGATAAAGCAATTGTAGTGACGACTCCTGAGCATGCGGCAGTCCGTGACGCCGATCGGATTATCGGGCTCCTGGAGAATTCGGAAGTGGAGTCACCGAAGCTGGTCGTAAACCGGATTCGGCCGAATATGGTCAAGTCGGGAGACATGCTGGAAATTGAGGACGTTCTTCAGGTGCTGAACATTGACCTGATCGGAATTGTACCGGATGACGAAATGGTCATTAAAGCAGCGAACATCGGCGAGCCGACGGTAATGAACCCGGACTCCCAAGCGGCAATTGCTTACCGCAATATCGCCCGGCGGATTCTGGGAGATACCGTGCCTTTAATGCAAATCCATCAGAAAAAAGGCATGTTTACCCGCTTTAAGAAATTTTTTGGCATGGGCTAGCAGGAAAGCCCGACATGATTAGGCCCCGCAGCAACCCGGCACCTCTGAGACGCTTTGGCTCAGAAGGTGCTTTTTTTCGTTGTGTGGATGTTCGCTCTCGTAAGGCTTGTTCTAAACCGCTTTTTATGGCACATAGGATAAGGTAAAACAAGCTCTGGGGGAGAATTCGTATGGACATCCGCACATCGGTCAGAAATAGAAGAGAAGCTCGAATTCGGGAGCTGCTGGAGGAAAAGGCAAATCCGGCATCAGCAACGAGGCAGGAATCTGAAGCTCTGCTGCAGGCTGCGGAGTTCAATAAGAAGCACTTTACAGGCTCTTTAGCTTCACCGCTGCAAGACTCTGTGTCGGAGCGTGACCCGGAAAAGCTCTGGAAGCAGGGCTATAGAGGCTGGGAGGAGCCGGTGCCGACTCCGCCCGCTTCAGGTCCGCCGCGGCTGATGACAGGCCTGCTTCGGAGAATCGTTATCAGTGCGCTTTTGTTTGGAGCGGTTTGGGGTGTTTTTTCTACCGATCAGCCTTGGGCAGCCCGTGTGCAATGGTTTGTGCTGGACGGGCTAAGTCGAGAGATGGATTTTGCAGCAGCCCAGGCCTGGTATGAAGAGCATTTTGGCGGTGCGCCATCCTTTATTCCGATTTTTGGACAGGATCCACAGGAATCTACCAAGGTGAACGGAGAAATGCTCGTACCGCCCCTTAGCGGGACGGTACTGCAGCCGTTTGTTGTAGATATGAAGGGGATCAAAATCGTTCCTCAGAGCGAGCAGCAATCCTCTCGGGAGGTACACAGTATTGAGGCCGGCAGAGTTATGAAGGTGCGTCCGCTCCCGGATGGACTGTATACGCTTGAGGTGCAGCACAGAAACGGCCGCTACGCGCAGTACAGCGGATTAAGCCATGTCACACTGAGGGCCGAGGACTGGGTGCAGGGCGGGGATGTACTGGGAGTGGTTCCGTTATCGGTTTCTTCCGGTGAAGAGCCTGTGCTTTACTTTATGCTGAAAGAAGGGAGCATGCCTGTCGATCCGGCGGATGTGATTCCGTTTTGATTACCATTCGGGGCACAATCCTGTCTTTGCACCCGCTATTTGTCATGATTATGCTGGTTTCGGTGATCACTGGTGGCTTTCTGGAGCTGCTGACGCTCTTCATTATTGTGTTCATCCATGAATTAGGCCATGCTGCTGCAGCTGCTGCTATGGGCTTCAAGGTTAGGTCCATCCAGCTGCTGCCGTTTGGAGGCGTGGCGGTCATTGAAGAGCAGGGAAGGATGAATGCATACAAGGAGATCGTCATTGCGCTAGCAGGACCTCTGCAGAATGTAATTATGATTGGCATGGCAAAGCTGCTGCTGTACATTGGCTGGGGAGACGCCAGCTTTCTGGAATACATGATCCAGGCTAATCTGATGATTGCCCTGTTCAATTTGCTGCCGATTCTGCCGCTGGATGGTGGAAAATTGCTGCAGGCGCTGATCAGTCTGTTCGCTCCTTATCACGCTACACTGATCTGGACCTCGCGGGCGGGATGCTTCTGCAGCCTCGTCATGCTCGCGATCGGCGTCCAGCCATTGTTCACCGGAGAGACGCTGCAGCTGAATATCATGATGATCGGCTTGTTTCTGGCATATTCCAATTTCGAGGATTATCGGAATGTGCCTTACCGTTTCGTACGTTTTCTAGTCCAGCGAAGCAGCTATGCAGGAGAGCAGAGTGGAGAAGCTCAAGCTATTGTAGCAGATGCTTCGAAACCTTTAGATGAGATTGTGCGTTTATTTAGGAGAGAAAAGGTTCATCTGATTTATGTCATGAATCGGGGCGGGGGCGTCATGGCTGTTCTTCCTGAACAGCAGGTGATCTCTTCCTACTTTGCAGTCAAAGAACCCCCGGTGCGTGACTAGCATATCTATCATTTCAGCAGCACTGTGCTCCAAATCGGCCCAGCGTGAGCTGTTGAAATGGTATAATCAACAGACAGTATCCGCTTAAAGAGGTGAGGCCATGAAGCAGCTTATCGTTCAGAGCGAAGCAGACATTGTTCAGCTCGCTCTTCTGGACAACCGTATCCTTCTGGAGTATGCCTCCGAACGGGGTGAGCACCCCGGCGCGGCCGGCAATTTTTATAAAGGTAGGGTCGTTAATGTCATTCCAGGCATGCAGGCCGCCTTTGTTGACATCGGACTGAGGAAGAATGCCTTTTTGTACGTGGATGATGTGCTCTCTCCCCATCTGGAGAAGCAGCCCGACACCAAGCCGTCTATTGAAGCATTGCTAAGTGCAGGCCAGGAGTTGATTGTACAAGTCGTGAAGGAGCCGATGGGCGGAAAAGGCGCTCGGGTGACGACTCATTATTCTCTCCCCGGGCGGTTTATGGTCTATATGCCTAAGGCTGGATATGTCGCTGTATCCAAGAAAATTTCCCGGGAGAATGAACGATCGCGTCTGAAGCAGCTGGGAGAAGGCCTGATAGGTAAGGAAGAGGGCCTGATTATCAGGACTGTGTCAGAGGGGGAACAAGAAGCTGCTGTGCGCAGCGATCTGGAGTGGCTGCGATTTCTTTGGTCGCGTATTCTGGAGCAGGCGATCAAGCAAAGTTCACCGGCACTGCTGCACCGGGAGCGGGGCATGGTCCACCGATTTATTCGCGATGTATTTAGCCCGGAGCAGGATGAATTGATTGTAGCAAGGCCGACTGAAGCAAACGAAATCCGTGCTTATTTGCAGGAGCTGCTTCCTGGGAGCAAGCCCTGCATCAAGGTTTACGAAGGGGACCGGACTCTTTTTGAGGCATATGGCGTAGAGGAGCAGCTAAAGCAGGCTTTTTCGAGACAGATCCAGCTTGCAGACGGCGGTACGATTGTCATTGATGAGACGGAGGCCCTGACGGTGATTGATGTCAATACGGCCAGCTATACGGGGGGCAGCAGTCTGGAGGAAACGGTCACGCGCACCAATGTCAGTGCTGCCAGGGAGATTGCACGCCTGCTCCGTTTGAGGGATATGGGCGGCATCATTATTGTTGACTTCATTGATATGGAGGAAGAGCATAGCCGGGAGCTGGTGCTGTCTGCCATGGAGGAGATTATTAGCAAGGACCGCACCAAATGCGTTGTGCTGGGCTGGACGCGGCTGGGACTGCTCGAAATTACACGGAAGATGGAACGGGATCCTGCGGCTAACCCCTATCGCAGAATCTGCAAAGCCTGCTCTGGCAAAGGAATTACGAGTTGATGGATTGACGACACTTTCATTCTGTGTTATCATCTCTTGGTATGTGTTCAGCGAACAATTTGCTGCACATGCTGTAACCGCTCCGGTCAGGTTGACAAGGACGGTCGAGACTGCTCGGCTGGACACCTGAATCAGGCGAGTCTGAGACATGAGGAGGTGCAAGCAAATGTACGCTATTATCGAAACAGGTGGTAAGCAATACAAAGTCCAAGAGGGCGATGTGTTGTTCATCGAGAAGCTGAATGCAGGTGACGGCGAAAGCGTGACTTTCGACCGTGTACTGGCCGTATCCAATGGTGAAGGCCTGGTAGCAGGAACACCGGTAGTATCCGGAGCTTCTGTAACTGCAAAGGTAGAGAAGCACGGTAAAGGCCGCAAGGTCGTTGTATACAAATACAAGCCGAAGAAGAACTACCACAAGAAGCAAGGTCATCGTCAGCCTTTCACGAAAGTAACAATCGAGAAGATTCAGGCGTAAGAGGGTGCGGTAATTGATTACTGTACAGATCTCCCGTCGGGACGACGGAAGAATTCATGGCTTTGAAGTCAAGGGTCATGCAGGTTATGCAGATCCGGGACAGGATATCGTTTGCGCTGGGGTTTCCGCTGTCACTGTTGGCACGGTCAACTCGATCGAGGCGTTAACCGGCACAGTCATGGAGGCCGAGATGAAAGGTGGATTTCTGAGTGCGGTGCTGCCGCATGAAGGACATCATGCCTCCTCGGAACAAGTTCAGTTGCTCCTGGAATCGATGGTGCTGATGCTGCAGAGTATTGCAGATTCATACGATGAGTATATTCAAATACAGGTTAAGATTATTAAAAGAAGGAGGTAGGCTAACATGTTGAAATTGGATCTTCAGTTATTCGCATCCAAAAAAGGTGTAGGCTCCACGAAGAACGGTCGTGACAGTATTTCCAAGCGTCTCGGCACGAAGCGTGCAGACGGTCAAACCGTTACGGGCGGAAGCATTCTGGTTCGCCAACGCGGAACCAAGATTCACCCAGGCACGAACGTGGGCATTGGTAAAGACGACACTCTGTTTGCGAAAGTCGATGGCGTTGTGAAATTTGAACGTTGGGGTCGTGATCGCAAGAAAGTGAGCGTCTACCCGGTTGAGGTCGCTCCTGTAGCGGCAGCAGTTGAGGCTTAATTGTCCTCAATCCGGCATACAGATGAAGAGGTCTCCGGCAGTATGCCGGGGGCTTCTTTTTTTAGGGATCAAGGCAGAACTATTTATGGATCACGGATGAATCCCGAATAACGTCTATGGTATACTTGGTTTTGGTGAAACTAACCAGTATAGGGAACGGGGAGAGTTCATGAAGTCCTGGAAATGGATTGCGGCTGGGGCCGGGGGATCAATACTGCTTCCTGTCATCTGGCTGCTGTGGATGCCTGGCCTTCTGGCAGCTCTTGGGACAGTAATCTGGTCTGTTGCCGCAACGCTGTTCGCGGTAAGGATGGTGCTGCGGGAGCAGGAGAGATCTATGGCTGAGCAGCAAAGAGTGTCCGAGGAGCAGCTGAAGGAGCGGGCGGTGCAGGCACTGAATCATCACCGTCATGATTGGATGAACGAGCTGCAAATTATGTACGGCTATATCCAGTTGGGCAAGCATGATAAATCGGTGCAATGTGTGGAAAGAATAAAAGAACGGATGCTTCAGGAAAGCAAAGTGTCGAAGCTGGGCATTCCTTCACTCGTGTTTTACTTTCAGGCGTATCGAACCTTTAATGTGCCGCTGCAGCTTGAGATCGAGGTCGTGGACCAGCTGCACTTGAATGAGAAGCTGTCCCCGCTGCGGCAGGAGGCTTTGACGGAAGTCATTATTGCTGCTGTAGACATCTATGAGAAGGCGGGAGAAGACAGTTCCCCAGAGGAAGAAAGACAGCTGATTATTACCTTCTGGGATCAGGAGGATCACTGCATAGCCGAGCTTGAAGGAGAAGGAGCTTTTGGAGACCGCCGTGCTTTGGAGCAGCAATTGAAGCGCGTGACGGAGCATACAGAATTACGGGTAGAGCAGGTCGATACGGATCATATGACCTACCGTCTGTATATCCCGTATGTGACTTGAGGAAGGTGAAGATAACCGATGTTCGTAGATAAAGCGAAAGTGTTTGTAAAGGGCGGAGACGGCGGAGACGGCTTGATTTCGTTCCGGCGGGAGAAATACGTTCCTAACGGCGGACCTGCCGGCGGGGATGGCGGAAGAGGCGGAGACGTTATTTTTCGGGTAGATGAAGGCTTGAGAACCCTGATGGATTTCCGTTACCAGCGCCATTTTAAAGCCAAGCGTGGCGAAAAGGGCAGAAATAAAAGTCAGCACGGTGCCGGCGCCGAGGATATGATTGTTCGGATTCCTCCGGGAACAGTGCTTATTGATGATGATTCCGGCGAGATCATTGCCGATTTGACACGTAACGGCCAGCAGGTTGTCGTCGCTCGCGGCGGACGGGGCGGACGGGGAAATATCCGTTTTGCAACACCGAATAATCCTGCTCCGGAGCTTGCAGAGAACGGAGAAGAGGGGCAGGAGCGGTACATTACGATGGAGCTCAAGGTGATGGCAGATGTCGGTCTTGTCGGCTTTCCAAGTGTCGGCAAATCAACGTTGCTCTCCGTAGTATCTGCTGCCCAGCCGAAGATCGGGGCGTATCATTTCACAACGATAACTCCGAACCTGGGGATGGTGGAAGTAGGAGATGACCGTAGCTTTGTTATGGCAGACCTGCCGGGTCTGATTGAAGGTGCTCATGAGGGAATCGGACTGGGACACGAATTCCTGCGTCATGTTGAGCGTACGCGTGTCATTATTCACGTGGTGGACATGTCGGGCTCTGAGGGTCGGGACCCGTTTGAAGACTGGGTAAAAATTAACGAAGAACTCAGGCTGTACAATCCGGTTTTGGCCGAGCGCCCTCAGATCGTAGCAGCTAATAAAATGGACATGCCGGAGTCGGAGGAGAATCTAAGCGTGTTCCGTGAGAAGACTGCAGCAGTCCGTCCGGATCTTGAGATTCTGCCGATCTCATCCTTGACGCGCCAAGGCATTAAAGAGCTTCTGTACAAAGCCGCTGCTGTACTGGATGAAATTCCGGAGGAGGTTGCAGTAGAAGAAGTGCCGGAGGTAGCAGAGCGCAAGGTGTACCGATTCGAGCAGCAGGAGGACAATTCCTTTACAATTACCCGGGACAATGAGGCGTACGTGGTGCACAGTGAGCGCATTGAGCGCATGCTCAAGCGGATGCAGATGAATTCCCATGATGCGATTCTGAAGCTTGCGCGGACGATGAGACATATGGGCATTGACGATGAGCTTCGCCGCCGGGGGGCTGTGGACGGAACGATTGTACGTATTGCGGATTTTGAGTTTGAGTTTGTTGAGGGAAGCAGCTATTACTAGTGCCCTGCAACAGAGCCACTATGAAGAACGCCAGATTTCATGTTATGAAATCGGCGTTTTTTTTATTACTGCAAACCCTCAATTCATAGCCGTTTTAAGGTATAGTGGGGAAAGGCAGCAACACGCATTACAAAAAATAGACGTGAATGTATTGCCCTCCTGTTCAATATCCCTTATAATGTCCACTATACGAATACAGTAGTCTTTGGGGAGAGGACGTTTTGTGAAAGAACGTTATTATTTGGTCCGAGAGGATATTTTACCGGAAGCTGTCGTCAAGACGATGCAGGTCAAGAGACTGCTGGCGGCCGGAGAGGCCAAGACCGTGCACGATGCTGTGGAGCAGGTGGGATTAAGCCGGAGCGCTTTTTACAAATACAAAGACGGTATTCATCCCATTAACCAGCTGGAGCGGGACGAAATTGTAACCATCTCCATTGATATGGAACATCGCTCGGGCATGCTGTCAGGAGTTCTGGGACTGGTCGCTGGGGAAGGCGGAAACGTGCTGACCATTCATCAGAGCATCCCGCTGCAGGGCATTGCCAACGTCGTTATTTCCGTAGAGGTTTCAAGGCTGAATGAGGAGCTGGACGATTTATTGGTCGGCATTCGGCGCATCCAGGGAGTCCGGCGGGTCCAGATGATTGGACAGGGATAACAGGGATGGATTCACATAGGGAAAGAAGAGATTGATGCTAGAATACAGGAGGGAATGTGTAGATGAAGCCGGTTAAGGTAGGTTTGTTGGGATTAGGGACTGTAGGAACAGGTGTGGTTCGGATTGTGGAAGGACATCAGGAGGATTTGAGCAGTCAGGTGGGCTCACCGATTACGATCGGCAAGATTGCTGTTAAGAATACAGAGAAAGAACGCAGTATTTCGGTTGACAGCAGCAAGATGACATCTGACCCATGGGAAGTTATCCGTGACCCGGAGATCGACGTCATTGTAGAGGTGATGGGCGGGATTGAGCAGACGAAGGAGTATATCCTGGAGGCGCTTGAGCAGGGCAAGCATATTGTAACAGCCAATAAGGATTTGATGGCTTTGCATGGGGCGGAAATTTTGGCTAAAGCTCAAGAGAAGCAGTGCGATGTGTTTTATGAAGCGAGTGTGGCCGGCGGCATTCCGATTATACGGACGCTGATCGAGGGCTTCTCCTCGGACCGGATTACGAAGATCATGGGCATTGTGAACGGAACAACGAACTATATTTTGACCAAAATGAGCCAGGAAGGAGCATCCTACGAGGATGTTTTGGCTGAAGCTCAGGAGCTCGGATATGCAGAAGCAGATCCCACCTCGGATGTAGAAGGTCTGGATGCGGCACGCAAAATGGCCATTATGGGAACGCTCGGCTTCCGTACGAACGTGGAGCTGCAGGATGTAAGTGTGAAGGGGATCTCCCAGGTAACGAAAGAGGATATCCAGTACGCTAAACGTCTCGGCTATGAAATGAAGCTGCTCGGCATCGCGGATCGGGAGCAGGAGCAGGTCAGCATTAGTGTGCAGCCAACAATGGTCCGCACCAGTCACCCGATGGCCGCCGTAAACGGTGTGTTCAACGCGGTCTATGTGTATGGAGAAGCTGTGGGCGAGACCATGTTTTACGGACCAGGGGCAGGTGAGATGCCTACAGCTACGTCAGTGGTTGCCGATCTGGTAGCTGTGGTTAAGAATCTTAAGCTCGGAGTCAACGGGCTTCAGGCGATTGCTCCTTATAAGGCGAAGGTGCTGAAGACCGATGATCAGATTATGTTTAAGAATTTCATTTTGCTTCACGTAGATGACAAGGCTGGGGTATTGGCACAGATTACACAGGTGTTTGCAGAATACGGGGTGAGCCTGGAGTCGGTTGTTCAGCAGCCGAATGATCAGACACCTCAGGCAGAAATCATTATCGTAACCCACAATGCCAGCAAAGCGAGTATGGATAAGGTGCTGGATCATTTTGAAGGCTTGGAAGTTATCCGCGAGATTAAAAGCGTGTATCGGGTCGAAGGCTAATCAGGCCGTGTGTCCGTTGGAGTCATGCTAGTTAAATATCACTTATTTGAATGAATACGAGGAGAGTATTGCTATGCCATACGAAGGCTTAATCCAAACTTATAAAAATTATCTGCCTGTAAATGAGAACACACCATTGTTGACGCTGAAGGAAGGGAATACCCCTCTGATCCGTGCGGAGAATCTGTCCAAGGATCTGGATCTTGATTTGTATTTCAAGTTTGAAGGCTTGAATCCAACCGGTTCCTTTAAGGACCGCGGTATGGTCATGGCTGTAGCGAAAGCGATGGAAGAAGGAAGCAAGACGATTATGTGCGCGTCCACCGGGAACACCTCCGCCGCGGCAGCAGCGTATGCTGCACGTGGGGGGCTGAACTGTATTGTGTTGATTCCAAACAACAATATTGCCCTCGGCAAGCTGGCACAAGCGATCATTTATGGAGCCAAAGTCATTGCGATTGACGGCAACTTTGACCGTGCGCTTGAAATCGTCCGTGAAATTACAGCGAAGCATCCGATTACGCTGGTGAACTCTGTGAATCCGTATCGTATCGAAGGACAGAAGACTGCAGCCTTTGAGGTGGTGGATCAGCTGGGCAAAGCTCCGGATGTATTGGCAATTCCTGTTGGTAATGCCGGAAACATCTCCGCATACTGGAAGGGCTTCAAGGAATATAAGGAAGCGGGTAAGTCCTCGACCTTGCCTCGTATGCTCGGCTTTGAGGCTGAGGGTGCAATGGCGATCGTAAAAGGTGAGCCGATTGCTAATCCTGAAACCGTTGCGACGGCGATTCGTATCGGTAATCCAGCCAGCTGGAAGACGGCGGTAATAGCTGCTGAAGAATCTCAAGGTCAGATTAACTATGTAACCGATGATGAGATTCTGGAGGCCTATCGTACGATTGCTTCCCGGGAAGGAGTATTCGCTGAGCCGGGCTCTGCCGCATCGATCGCTGGAGTTTACAAAATGAAGCGCGAAGGATATTTCAAGGGCGGAGAATCCGTAGTCTGTGTGCTGACAGGCCACGGCTTGAAGGATCCGAACATTGCGATCAAAACAGTCAACGCCGAGCCGCTCGTAGTCTCGGACAACGAAGCTGCCGTTATGGATGCGATCGCTACCCTTGAAGGGGCTGCGCAGGTATGATCTTGAACGACGGCGTACGGATCAGGGTTCCTGCCAGTACGGCAAACCTGGGACCCGGCTTTGACACCTTGGGCATGGCGCTATCGCTGTACGCCTGGATTGAAATGAGACCGCATGATCGGACCGTATTCGAGCTGCACGGTGACGAAATGAAGGGCCTTCCGCAAAATAAGGAAAATCTGCTGTACAAGGTAGCGCAGCTGGTATTTCAGGAGGCCGGGATTTCAATTCCGGAGCTCCACATCGGAATGTATTCAGACATCCCGCTGACGCGCGGCTTGGGAAGCAGTGCTTCAGCCATCGTTGGTGCGCTGGCGGCAGCCAATGCTGTTGCAGGCTCGCCGCTGCCGGATCATAAGCTATTTGACATGGCCACAGACTTGGAGCGTCATCCTGACAATGTAGGAGCTTCCATGTTCGGGGGAATTATTGCGTCTGCCTGGGACGGCCAGCATGCGGACTACGTGCGGATTGAGCCTCCCGAAGAGCTGGAGACGCTAGTGGTCATACCAGACTTTCAGCTGGCCACGACCAAGGCTCGGGACGTATTGCCGCAGCATGTGTCATTAACAGATGCCGTATTTAATATTAGCCGGTCTTCACTTCTCACCGCAGCGCTCTCCTCGGGGCAGCTGGACCTGATTTCTGCCGCGATGCAGGACCGCCTGCATCAGCCTTACCGGGCGAGTCTCGTGCCTGGAATGGACCGCATCCTGAAGGAAGCTACAGGGCGAGGGGCTTTGGGCATTGCTTTAAGCGGAGCTGGGCCGACGATGATTGCATTCGTGCGCCGCGGTGATGAGGGAACCGAGATGCTGAAGAGCTATCTTTTGGAGACGATGAAGGAGCAGGGAATTCAGGCGTCAGCCCAGCTGCTGAAGCCCGATAAAGAGGGTGTTACTGTTCTGGGCATGAACCGGGGCACTACCCTGATGGATATCGTTAAAGGGGAAGTTACAATATGAACCGAATCGCACTTCTACCCTCAGGATCTGTATCGCATGAAGCACTGTTGTATCTGTTGAACGGCGAGCTGGCAGAATTGGTTCATCATAAGCTGATTTCTGATGTGTTCATGTCTACCGTAGAAGGCAGAACCGATTACAGCGTCATTCCGATTGAGAACACGATTGAGGGCTCGGTCAGTCTTCATATGGATTGGCTTGTGAATGAAGTTGAGATCCCGATGCAGGCGGAGTGGGTGTACCCTTCGAAACAGAATCTGATCGGCAGCCGAGCTGAGTTTGAGCGGGCAGACGGGAGCATTAATTTTCAACAGATTACGAAAATTTACTCTCATCCTGTAGCGACTGCTCAATGTCGGCAGTTTCTCTCACGCAATGTACCTGGTGCGGAGCTGGAGCCGGTAGGCAGCACTTCTGAAGGGGTACACATTGTGAAGCAGAACCCGGGGAAAGGCTGGGCGGCCATCGGTACCTCGCTGGGTGCTGAGACGCATGGGCTGGATATCCTGTCCCCGTCAATTACGGATCACGACAATAACTACACCCGATTTGTGCTAGTTGGAGGCCATTCGATATCCATTCCGCGTACATCGGTGTATGTCAAGACAAGTGTTCTGGTTACGCTCCCGGAGGATGTGCCAGGAGCCCTGCATCAGGTGCTTTCCGCTTTTGCATGGCGCCGGTTGAACCTGTCCCGAATTGAGTCTCGTCCAACCAAAAAAAAGCTGGGTAACTACTACTTCTACATTGATGTTATGGAATCGGCTGAATCTGTGCTGCTGACAGCAGCTATTGGAGAGATCGAAGCGCTGGGCTGTCAGGTTCGAGTGCTCGGCTCCTATCCCGGCTTTGCTTATAATAAACAGCAATCCCCGGCAGCAACATAGCTTGAAAAGATCCCGTCGCTACTGTGACAGGGATTTTTTTTGCTTTTAGGGAGGTCAATCGCCCATTGCCTGCATAGGATGTATTATTCAATGCGGGCGATAACCTAACGGTGGCCTAAAAGAGGAGTATAGGAGGTTTGTACAGCGTGAAAATCCACATCGTCAAACAGGGCGACACCTTATATGAGTTGTCACAAAAGTATGGGGTTTCATTGGCCAAGATTATGGATGCCAATCCGCAGCTGGTGGACCCTGATCAGCTGGACATCGGTGCCAAAATTAAAATTCCGGCAGAACCCGTTACCGTGCCGGACGGCTCAAGCACGTCTATCCATAAGCATACGGTGAAGCAGGGAGATTCACTGTGGAAGCTGTCCAAAGCATGGGGAGTTCCCCTTAAGAACATGATTGAGGCTAATCCGCAGCTGAAGAATCCCAATGCTCTTTTGGTCGGAGAAATCGTTAATATACCGGCACCTTCACCGGCAGGAGCTGTCGAGAAGAAGGAAATGGAAGCAGCACCGGACCTCCTTGGCAAAACCGCACCTGGGAGCAAAACCTACACAGGTCCCAAAGAACAGATGACGGCGCCTTCACTCCCCTTGGTTCCTGACATGCCAGAAGCCCCTGATATGCCGGAAGAACTGGAGATCGAAGTGGAGATTGCACCTGAAATCGTGGTAAAGCCAGAGATTACCGTAAGCCCAGAGGTTGTAGAGAAGACTGTGATCATTGAGAAAGAATGCCTGCCTGACATGCATCCGTCCATGCCAGCCTGCCCTGAACCGTATACGGAAGCCAGTGAGGCTATGCCTCATTTTCCTATGCCTTGTGCTCCAGGAGACTTCTCCCAGTCTATGGTAAATCCGATGTACGGAGGGATGCCGGCACCATGGGCGCCCACAGCATCCTATAGCATGCTGCCTGAAATGCCTTGTGGCTGCAATGAGGGATCGCCATTGTCTCCATATCCGATGTGGTTTGATGGGGGCATGGGTCATCCAGCGGCCTATCCTATGCCTTATGGCTCTCCAATGAGCATGAATGCAGGGGGGCATGAGATGATGTATGCTGGAGTGTCTGAATATCCAACAGCATCAGGCAGTGTATATCCACAGCCTCATGAAGCGGCCCAGCACAAGATGCAGTCTTCACCGATGGCTA
The DNA here is from genome assembly GCF_017582705.1 of Paenibacillus sp. F411. Taxonomy (NCBI): domain Bacteria; kingdom Bacillati; phylum Bacillota; class Bacilli; order Caryophanales; family Paenibacillaceae; genus Paenibacillus; species Paenibacillus sp. F411. Next base: position 931 of record NZ_JAGFIP010000006.1, on the reverse strand, counting down.
TAGCACCAGATTATTACGGCGGGGTACCCTACGGACAAATGATGTGGGGAGGTCAGGCGATTGCGGGCGCTGGTTCCATGTATCATCAACCGATGCATGGTCAACAGCAAGGAATGGTCATGGGAATGCCATCTCAGCCGTGCCAGCCATGGTCAACATATGGAGCCGATATGAGTCCCCTCCCGCTACACGGCCCGCAAAAAGACTGCGGCTGCCATGGACTTCGTGAAGAGGATGCTCCGAGCCAGAGCACGATCCAAGAAGCGGCTTCCGAAATGAGCGAAGGCAACTCAGTGACTGCAGTGAGACCGAAAGCTGCAAAGCCGGCAGCGAAGGTTTCCAAACAGAGTGGTCGCAGCAAAACAACAAGTACAACAAGTACACCCGGCAAAAGCGGCAGCGGCAAGCGTGATCGAAAAAATCCGTGGATTAATCGATAGTAACAGCGGCAAAAGCGGGAGGGGTAACCCTTCTGCTTTTGCTTTTTGTATTTGGAAATAATTATGAGTTGCTATAAAGAAGTGAATCATGATATATTATGAGTCCAGTCGCGAAAATGCAGCTGGCGGGGAAGAGCTAAGTAACTCAATTTAAGAAGAAGACAGAATGACCGAGAAACTTCTGAAATTAGTGCTTGCAATGACCTGGGAGACATGATATACTATAAAAGTTGCTGAGACGAGAGGTTGTCGAAGCGACAGAAACAGAATTGATCTTTGAAAACTGAACAACGAGTGAGTTAAACCGATCTTGCCTTCGGGTGAGATCGACAATGAGATTATGTAATCTCGTCAGTTTTGAAATGAGCAATGGAACTCAACTTTCATGGAGAGTTTGATCCTGGCTCAGGACGAACGCTGGCGGCGTGCCTAATACATGCAAGTCGAGCGGACTTGATGAGGAGCTTGCTCCTCTGAAAGTTAGCGGCGGA
>NZ_JAGFIP010000059.1:0-507 GCF_017582705.1 Paenibacillus sp. F411 | reverse complement strand
ATGCTTTCCGAATGCGATCTAACGCTTGCTTTGCACTTCGTTTTGGCCTGAATCCGAATGACGTTTCCTGAAAATCCGCCTCGAAGATCGGTTCCATGACGAGTTTCGCTGCCATCTGGATGACGCGGTCTCTCACCGTGGGAATGCCCAGCGGTCGCTTTTTGCCATCCTTCTTCGGAATGTAGTGGCGCCTTACAGGTTGCGGATGATAATTGCCTTCCTTAAGAAGACGTTGACATTCGTGTACAAAGAGCACCTCTCCTTGTTTCTCGATGTCTGCCAGTGTCTCTCCGTCGATTCCAGCTGAACCCTTATTAGCTCGTACTCTTCGCCATGCCTCCCACAGGATGTCTATTCGATAGACCTTGTCGTACAACGCGTGAAACCTTCGCTTCTTGCTTTCCTTGGCCGCATGACCTAGTTTCTCTTGGAGTTGTTGAACGTTTTCCTTTGGTGTTGTTAGCCGTTTGGCATTCACTGACTCGTACCTCCTTATGAAACTTGAAC
>NZ_JAGFIP010000058.1:0-524 GCF_017582705.1 Paenibacillus sp. F411 | reverse complement strand
CTTCCCAATTATTGCGCCAGGAACGGACAATGAGTGGATATTTGGCGCCCCAGATCTCCTCAAACCGATCCAATTCGAGCAGAGCCATGTCCTCTGTTGTGGCCTTGTAGATGGGCTTTAAATCCGAGGTCACCTTCTTGAGATCTTTGTAGGATACATAACGGGTGGAGTTGCGGATTTGGTGAATGATACATTTTTGGATTTCCGTGCTGGGATAGCAAGCTGAAATCGCTTGTGAGAAGCCTGTAAGGTTATCTACACAAGTAATGAGAATGTCCTGAACACCGCGATTTTTCAATTCATTGAGCACACTGAGCCAGAACTTTGCAGACTCATTCTCACCAATCCACATGCCCAGAACGTCTTTGTTTTCATTCAAATCAATGCCAATGACCATGTAAGCAGACTTGTTGACGATGGCCCCATCCTGTTTCACCTTGAAATGAATGGCGTCCAGAAACACCACAGCATACACGCTCTGTAGGGGGCGATTCTGCCACTCTTTCACGAGAGGGATAATCTTG
>NZ_JAGFIP010000057.1:0-527 GCF_017582705.1 Paenibacillus sp. F411 | reverse complement strand
GCTGAAAGCATCTAAGCGTGAAGCCCCCCTCAAGATGAGATTTCCCAATACGTAAGACCCCTTGAAGACCACGAGGTAGATAGGTTGGAGGTGGAAGTGCAGCAATGCATGGAGCTGACCAATACTAATCGGTCGAGGGCTTATCCTAAAAGCTTTGCTTCGCAAAGCTAGCTACGAAAGCATCCGCAGAGCTTTACGAAGTAAAGCTAGCTTCGGAAGCATTACGCTAATGATCAAACTAACAACGCACATTCGTTTCGTATCTAGTTTTCAGGTGATCAAACATCTGAGCACACTGAGGGTGAATATCAAGGTTTGATATTTTCTCGCAGCGATTTTTGAAGAGCTATGCTCCGAAAAATCATGTTTGGTGGTGATGGCGGAAGGGTTCCACGCGTACCCATCCCGAACACGAACGTTAAGCCTTCCAGCGCCGATGGTACTTGGACCGCAGGGTCCCGGGAGAGTAGGACGCCGCCAAGCAAAGAAGAAACCGTTACTGCAGCTAATGCAGTAACGGTTTTTTT
>NZ_JAGFIP010000056.1:0-539 GCF_017582705.1 Paenibacillus sp. F411 | reverse complement strand
TTAGATCGCATTCGGAAAGCATGTAACCGCAAAGGAAATTGGGTGGTCGACGTCGACATCCAAGGCTACTTCGACAACATCAATCAGGAGAAGCTCATGAAGCTGGTTGAAATGCGAATCAGTGACAGACGTATCTTGAAATTGGTGAAAAAGTGGTTGGGTGCGGGAGTCATGGAGGAAGGAAGCATCAGACGCTCCGATTTAGGTACGCCGCAAGGCGGGGTTATCTCTCCCTTGCTCGCAAACATCTATCTGAATTACTTCGATCTCCTGTGGGAGCGAAACGGCAGCGCATTTGGGGAACTGACTCGTTACGCAGATGATTTTGTGGTGATTTGCAAGACGAAGAAGGATGCAGATCGGGCTTACGAACTCATTAAAGTCATAATGGGTCGCCTGGAGTTAACGCTGCATCCGACCAAAACGCGTATTGTCGGATTATGGACAGGAGAAGAAGGCTTTGACTTTCTAGGCATGCACCATCGAAAGACGAAAGCGGAGACATCTCAAGGCAAAATATATTATACGACCCAGCAGTG
>NZ_JAGFIP010000055.1:0-599 GCF_017582705.1 Paenibacillus sp. F411 | reverse complement strand
AGGCTGTAACATAAAGTGAATCCTGCCGCGTCGTCAAAAAGGCCTCGCAAGAGGGGAAGAGGAAGCCGAGTCTCGCGCATATGGACGAAGGCCATGGAAGCTGTTCAGAACTTGGAACGACAGTGAAGAATCCTCCGGCGTAAGGGGACCGGCATGGTATGAAAGAGGATGCAGTGAACTGGGGAGGCCCTCCCCTGCACGTTTTTTTTTTTTTTTTAAACCGTAAAGAGACGCTCTATAAGCCTAAAAGGTGAAGTGAACCGTCTGCAGGAAGGGAGTCCGAGGGGCTCATAGTACCGAAGAATGCAGGACAACACAACCTGCAGGAGGGAAGGAGCCCTGCTTTGTTCAAGTTTCTTAAGGAGGTACGAGTCAGTGAATGCCAAACGGCTAACAACACCAAAGGAAAACGTTCAACAACTCCAAGAGAAACTAGGTCATGCGGCCAAGAAAAGCAAGAAGCGAAGGTTTCACGCGTTGTACGACAAGGTCTACCGGCTGGACATTCTTTGGGAAGCATGGCGAAGAGTACGAGCTAATAAGGGCTCGGCAGGAATAGACGGAGAGACACTGGCAGACATCGAGAAACAAGGAGAGGT
>NZ_JAGFIP010000054.1:0-653 GCF_017582705.1 Paenibacillus sp. F411 | reverse complement strand
CAAGATTATCCCTCTCGTGAAAGAGTGGCAGAATCGCCCCCTACAGAGCGTGTATGCTGTGGTGTTTCTGGACGCCATTCATTTCAAGGTGAAACAGGATGGGGCCATCGTCAACAAGTCTGCTTACATGGTCATTGGCATTGATTTGGATGGAAACAAAGACGTCCTTGGCATGTGGATTGGTGAGAATGAGTCTGCAAAGTTCTGGCTCAGTGTGCTCAATGAATTGAAAAATCGCGGCGTTCAGGACATTCTCATTACTTGTGTAGATAACCTTACAGGCTTCTCACAAGCGATTTCAGCTTGCTATCCCAGCACGGAAATCCAAAAATGTATCATTCACCAAATCCGCAACTCCACCCGTTATGTATCCTATAAAGATCTCAAGAAGGTGACCTCGGATTTAAAACCGATCTACAAGGCGACGACGGAGGAGATGGCTCTGCTGGAGTTGGACCGGTTTGAGGAGATCTGGGGAACCAAGTACCCACTTATTATCCGTTCATGGCGCAATAATTGGGAAGAACTCGCCACGTTCTTTAAGTACCCACCTGAGCTTCGTAAGCTCATTTATACGACCAATATGATTGAGAGCTACCACCGCCAACTCCGTAAAGTGACGAAAGGGAAAAGCATCTTCCCTACGGATGAAT
>NZ_JAGFIP010000053.1:0-672 GCF_017582705.1 Paenibacillus sp. F411 | reverse complement strand
AGCCCCTTGGTTTAGGCTGTTCCGCGTTCGCTCGCCGCTACTGACGGAATCACTCTTGTTTTCTCTTCCTCAGGGTACTTAGATGTTTCAGTTCCCCTGGTATGCCTCCCTCTGCCCTATGTGTTCAGGCAGCGGTGACTGGGTATTATTCCAGTCGGGTTTCCCCATTCGGACATCCCCGGATCAAAGCTTGCTTACAGCTCCCCGAGGCCATTTCGTCGTTCGCCACGTCCTTCGTCGGCTCCTAGCGCCTAGGCATCCTCCGTGTGCTCTTAGTAGCTTAACCTGGTGCGATATATTCGCGCCAGGCGCTCTCTTGAATTCTCATTTCCCTGATTGTGTAAACCACTCCAAGGTTGAAATAAGATTTCAAAGGATCTCCTGTCACGATTAGATCGCTGCTACATTTAACTTCCTTGGTCATTCTCATGACACAAGATCAGCTTAAAGGATCTTTCTAAAACGCAAATTCGTTTCGTTATCTAGTTTTCAAGGATCAAGGTCACTGTCTTGCGACAGGACTGTTATCGTATCCTACCAGCGTCATCAGGTCAACCTGCATATTCTGGTAAAACCGATCATAGTAATCTTATGGTGGAGCCAAGCGGGATCGAACCGCTGACCTCCTGCTTGCAAGGCAGGCGCTCTCCCAGCTGAGCTATGGCCCCAAAG
>NZ_JAGFIP010000052.1:0-758 GCF_017582705.1 Paenibacillus sp. F411 | reverse complement strand
AACCTGCGGCCTTCGGGTTATGAGCCCGACGAGCTACCGAGCTGCTCCACCCCGCGTCATTAAATTATATGGTGGAGGCTGAGGGGATCGAACCCCCGACCCTCTGCTTGTAAGGCAGATGCTCTCCCAGCTGAGCTAAGCCTCCATAAACAAACCGACCTCTATATTACCAAATCATCAAGCAAATTGCAAGCTACCGATGAACCTTTGGTATCCTCATTCCCTAAACTAGTAAAGAAAGTGGTGACCCGTAGGGGATTCGAACCCCTGTTACCTCCGTGAAAGGGAGGTGTCTTAACCCCTTGACCAACGGGCCATATTTAAATGGCGGAGAGAGAGGGATTCGAACCCTCGAGACGCTTTTGGCGCCTACACGATTTCCAATCGTGCTCCTTCGACCAACTCGGACACCTCTCCAAATGGCTCCCCGAACAGGACTCGAACCTGTGACAACTCGATTAACAGTCGAGTGCTCTACCAACTGAGCTATCAGGGAATAAAGAATTCAGATGTTTAATCACCTGAAAACTAGATACGAAACGAATGTGCGTTGTTAGAGAATGATCATTAGCGTAATGCTTCCGAAGCTAGCTTTACTTCGTAAAGCTTGTAGGATAAGCCCTCGACCGATTAGTATTGGTCAGCTCCATGCATTGCTGCACTTCCACCTCCAACCTATCTACCTCGTGGTCTTCAAGGGGTCTTACGTATTGGGAAATCTCATCTTGAGGGGGGCTTCACGCTTAGATGCTTTCAGC
>NZ_JAGFIP010000051.1:0-776 GCF_017582705.1 Paenibacillus sp. F411 | reverse complement strand
AGTCGGTGGGGTAACCCGCAAGGGAGCCAGCCGCCGAAGGTGGGGTAGATGATTGGGGTGAAGTCGTAACAAGGTAGCCGTATCGGAAGGTGCGGCTGGATCACCTCCTTTCTATGGAGAATCGCTTCCTGCAACGGAAGCATTCAAATAACGAGTTTCCATTTGTTCAGTTTTGATGGAATTTGAGGGGCTATAGCTCAGCTGGGAGAGCGCCTGCCTTGCACGCAGGAGGTCAGGGGTTCGATCCCCCTTGGCTCCACCATTCAATTTCATCACTTGATCCTTGAAAACTAGATAACGAAACGAATTTGCGTTTTAGAAAGATCCTTTAAGCTGATCTTGTGTCATGAGAATGACCAAGGAAGTTAAATGTAGCAGCGATATAATCGTGACAGGAGATCCTTTGAAATCTTATTTCAACCTTGGAGTGGTTTACACAATCAGGGAAATAAGAGTTCAAGAGAGCGCCTGGCGCGAATAGATCGCACCAGGTTAAGCTACTAAGAGCACACGGAGGATGCCTAGGCGCTAGGAGCCGATGAAGGACGTGGCGAACGACGAAATGGCCTCGGGGAGCTGTAAGCAAGCTTTGATCCGGGGATGTCCGAATGGGGAAACCCGGCTGGAGTAATATCCAGTCACCGCTGCCTGAACACATAGGGCAGAGGGAGGCATACCAGGGGAACTGAAACATCTAAGTACCCTGAGGAAGAGAAAACAAGAGTGATTCCGTCAGTAGCGGCGAGCGAACGCGGAACAGCCTAAACCAAGGGGCT
>NZ_JAGFIP010000050.1:0-796 GCF_017582705.1 Paenibacillus sp. F411 | reverse complement strand
TTAGATCGCATTCGGAAAGCATGTAACCGCAAAGGAAATTGGGTGGTCGACGTCGACATCCAAGGCTACTTCGACAACATCAATCAGGAGAAGCTCATGAAGCTGGTTGAAATGCGAATCAGTGACAGACGTATCTTGAAATTGGTGAGAAAGTGGTTGGGTGCGGGAGTCATGGAAGAAGGAAGCATCAGACGCCCCGATTTAGGTACGCCGCAAGGCGGGGTTATCTCTCCCTTGCTCGCAAACATCTATCTGAATTACTTCGATCTCCTGTGGGAGCGAAACGGCAGCGCATTTGGGGAACTCACTCGTTACGCAGATGATTTTGTGGTGATTTGCAAGACGAAGAAAGATGCAGATCGGGCTTACGAACTCATTAAAGCCATAATGGGTCGCCTGGAGTTAACGCTGCATCCGACCAAAACGCGTATTGTCGGATTATGGACAGGAGAAGAAGGCTTTGACTTTCTAGGCATGCACCATCGAAAGACGAAAGCGGAGACATCTCAAGGCAAAATATACTATACGACCCAGCAGTGGCTGTGTCGCAAGGCGGAAGAGCGAATCCGGGAGGTCGTGAAGGAGCGACTTGCTCCGCCGAATATGCGTCACAAGACTTTTCAGGACCACCTGGAATATTTAAACCCAAAAATACAGGGGTGGCGCAACTACTACTACACAGCTTACAGCCAAAAGAAGATGGCGAAACTGGACTGGTACATCCTCCAGCGACTAGCCAAATGGGTTGCCAAGAAACGTCAACGCACGCGATGGATGAGCTCATTACGCGAAGTGA